>NZ_JAUZUV010000013.1:0-72110 GCF_031844265.1 Acinetobacter sp. RG5
GCTGATTGTGTAAGAAAAGCGCCTCTTTGAGGCGCTTTTTTTTGATTCAAACTTTTTATAAAACTAAAAATAGATTGTCGGACAATGATTTTAAAAGCTGTCCTTATCTGATATTGGCTTGACCTAAACTGCACTTATGTAAAAAAAATTACCACGTAATATACAGATAAGAATATGAATCTTACATTTTTGGGCCTGGATTGGCCTGATGGGAGTGGTCACATGAATGCGAAAGTAAATATTACCAATCGTGCGGGTGCTAGTTTTCCAGTTCGTCGCATGAACTTTGATTTTGATGCTGTACCGGAATATTGGATGAATGGTTCAGCAGGTCTCACTCATTTTATGACGGCATTATCTGCGCTATTTCCAGCGGGAGAAAAGTTTTTTATAGATTCAGTCCGTGCGGTGCGTAAACATCCTGCAATTGCCAATAATGAAGCATTACAAAAAGAAATTTCCGCTTTTATTGGTCAGGAAGCGATGCATACTCACGAGCATATCGGCTTTAATGCATCTGCGCAAAAACATGGGCATGATGTCGAGACGCTTGATCGTTATACCGATAAAGTCATTCAAACGACACGTAAAGTCATGGCTAAACTGGGTAAGCCTGTGGGAATTACCAAAGAAATGGTAGATTTGACTGCAACCACGGCACTTGAGCATTTCACTGCAACCATTGCCTCACAGCTTTTGACCAATAGTCACATTCAGGAATTGATGACAGATGAAACCATGAAAACCATGTGGTTATGGCATGCCATCGAGGAAAATGAACATAAGGCAGTGGCTTATGATGTCTTCGAAGGGGTTTTTGGCAAAGGCCTAAAAGCCTATGCACTGCGTACTTCATCCTTGGTCATCGCAATGGCAACCTTATTTGTGGTGCAAAGCTATTTCCTCGCCCGTTTGCTTAAACAGGATCAGCAGTTTAATCTTGAGTCCTTAAAAGCCATTTATACCTATGCCTATAGTCCTTCTAAAGGTGTCATTACGGGTATGGCGAAAGAAATGCTGATGTATTTTAAACCGGGATTCCATCCGAATGATCATTATACAGATCAACTGTTGGCGACCTGGAAAGCCAAATTGGGTTTGTGACAGAACTGAAGATTGGAGAGCGACTAAAATCGCTCTTTTTTTTGCTCGATTTTTTGGATGAAGTTTCTATAATGCGGAGGTTGATTCTATATAAGATGAACGAAGATGATTCGTTTAATGCAAGCAGCGGATGTAGAAGTCGTTGCAAAGATTGAAAAATCAGTTCAATCACATCCCTGGACTTTCAAACAGTTCGAAGATGCTGTAACGGCTTATCAAAGTACCGTGATTGAAGTGCAAGGGCAGGTGGCCGGATTTTGTATTTTACAACCAGTGCTGGATGAAGCCAATTTATTGCTCATGGCAATTGATCCGGCACAGCAAGGTCAGGGCTTGGGCTATCAGTTGCTGGAGGCTTCAGTGGCGATGCTAAAAAATAATCCGGTGCAGATTTTCCTGGAAGTGCGCGAGAGTAATCTGGCTGCGATCAAGCTGTATGAAAAATCAGGCTTTCATCAGATTGATCTGCGCAAGAATTATTATCCTAACAGTAACGGAAGCCGTGAACATGCCATCATTATGGTGAAAGCATGTACAGATGATTTTGCCAGTCTGTTTAAATCATAAAAGCTGACGACCTTATTTAATAATCTGGTGATTCCATCCGCTAGGTAAGGTCGTCATTAATGAGTTTCCCAAGTGCTGAATCTCCGTGGCACTTAGGGCATGATTTAAGCGTCGCCATTGTCCATCGATCAAGAGTTCCAGTGGCAGGTACTGAGATTTGTAATTCATCTTGTTGGAATGTGGTACCCAATATCCCAGATAGATAAATTGCAAGCCCAGCTTTTGTGCATGTTCAATCTGTTTCAAGATCGCAAATGCACCGAGTGAACGACGATTTTCATCAGGATCAAAGAAGGTATAGACGGCAGAGATGCCATCATCCAGCAGATCGCAGGTGGAAACGCTGATTAGACGCTCACCTTGCCATAATTCTAGAAAGAAGCTGTCGGTACAACTTTGTAATAAAAATTTTTCGAACTGATCCCGAGTCGGTGGAAACATGTCGCCATCTGCGTGGCGTTCATTGATATAGCGTTCATACAGCGCATAATGCAGGTCACCGGCGTGCTCTGGACTGGTAATTTTCATCACCAGATCCTGATTACGTTTCCAGGCTTTTTTTTGTGAACTGTTCATGCGGAATTCAACAACAGGCACACGCGAAGACAGACATTGACGACACAGATGACATTCGGGTCGATACACGAAATCACCACTGCGGCGGAAACCGGTACGTGAGAGTTCTGATAAAGTTACGACATCAATTCGATGTGCAGGATCCAGAAAAACCATGCGCGCCGACTTGTTGGGCAAATAGCTACAATCATGCGGCGGCGTAATATAATACTGTAAATCGTTCAGTAGGGCCTTTGGCTGATAAGAGTTCATAACAACTACCCTCTGTTATTTTCATTCACTTAAGTGCGCGTTTTGCGCTATTGTTTTACTTGAAAATACACCTTCCTGATACTTTTTCCAATCAATCGCAGGCTTTTTTACAATATCTTGTAAAGAATTAAGATAGGTCTGGCGAGAAAGTGTGCAGGCACCCAGGCTTAACAGATGATCGTTCACCAGTTGGCAGTCGATCCAGGGTAGTTTATTTTCCTGTCCAATCAGCATTAAGGTATAGAAAGCCATTTTAGAAACATCGGTTTGTGTACTAAACATGGATTCACCAAAACAGCCTTGACCGATGGTCACACCATAAAGTCCACCGACGACGCGATCTTCATCCCAGACCTCAATGCTATAGCCATATCCTGCGTCGAACATGTCGCAATAGCCTGCGATAATATCTTCACTGATCCAGGTGTCGTCTGCATAAGCACGAGGCAATGAACAGGAACGAATCACTCTTTCAAAAGCATGATTGACCGTAATTTTATAATCCTGCTTTTTCATATTACGTAGCAGGGATTTGCTCGGATGATAATCTTCGGGGCGAATAATGCAGCGTGGTTCCGGACTCCACCAGCAAATCGGATCACTTTCTGAAAACCAGGGAAATAATCCATGCGTATAGGCTTCATAAAGTGTGGAAGGGGAGAGGTCTGCACCAATACAAATCAGGCCTTCACCTTCAGGATCAACCTCGATCGGATTGGGAAAAATGAATTCTGAGGGAGGAAGTAAAGACATGGCAGACCCGATATAAATCTATAGATAAATCATCATCTCATTCTAGCAATAAAAAAGCCGCCCATAATGGACGGCGTTTTTATTCTTGCTGCTTAGTCTAGTTTACCCATCGCATCAAGATATTTTTCCGCATCCAGTGCAGCCATACAGCCTGAACCCGCAGAAGTAATGGCTTGACGATAAATGCTGTCCGCAATATCACCTGCTGCAAATACACCCGGTACGGAAGTTTGTGTTGCATTACCTGCAGTACCGCTTTGCACCTGGATATAGCCGTCACGAAGCTCTAACTGGCCTTCGAACATGGTGCTATTTGGCTTGTGACCAATCGCCACAAACATACCCGTCACATCAACATTTTGAGTAGAATCATCTTGAGTTGATTTAAGACGAACTGAAGTCACGCCAGATTGTGCATCACCTAAAACTTCATCGACCTGATGGTTCCAGATAATGCTGATCTTGCCTTCTTTTTCTTTAGCAAATAAGTGATCTTGCAGGATTTTTTCAGAGCGTAATGAATCACGACGGTGAACCAGAGTCACGTGAGAAGCAATATTGGATAAGTACAACGCTTCTTCAACAGCAGTATTACCTCCCCCTACAACCATTACTTTCTGGTTTTTATAGAAGAAACCATCACAGGTCGCGCAAGCGCTAACACCTTGACCCATATAGGCTGCTTCAGATTCCAGACCGAGGTATTGTGCAGTTGCACCGGTACAGATGATCAGAGCATCACAGGTGAATTCTTCCATATCGCCTTTTAACACGAAGGGGCGCTGGCTAAGATCCACTTCATTGATATGGTCATACACGATTTCAGTGCCAAAACGCTCTGCATGTGCCTGCATACGTTCCATCAATGCTGGACCAGTCAAACCTTCGGGATCACCCGGCCAGTTATCGACGTCAGTCGTCGTGGTCAGCTGACCGCCCAGTTGCAAGCCTGCAATCAGGGTAGGTTTCAAGTTTGCACGCGCTGCATACACTGCTGCGCTATAGCCTGCAGGGCCAGAACCTAAAATAATCAGTCGTGAGTGACGTGCGCTCATCAGCTGTATCCTTTTTTATTTAGAAATTTATTGAATTATACGTGAAACTGTATAACAGTGGTGTGAGATTAAAGTCGATATTATTGATCATTGAAATCGATTTGGGCTATATAGCATAAGTAACATTGTGCTTGCACAATAGTGCATCTTTTTTCACAGAACAGGTGCATAATATGTATTTTATTGCGTCGCTTTTTTCAAGCATTGAAGCAAAAGAATATTCATGAAGAATTGGTTACAGGACAGTATATGACAGCGGTGTCGAGTGCCTATGCACAGCGCTTAGTAATGACATTATTTTTAGTCTCATTTGGGATTTATCTGTTTCTTGCAACAGTGACCTATACGCCATTTGATCCGGGGTGGATGCATATCTCGAGTGATACGCAGACCGTTTCGAATGCCAGTGGGGTAGCGGGTGCCTGGATTGCAGACCTTTTGTTTGGCTTTCTCGGTTGGGCAAGTCTGCTGATCCCTGTCTATCTGTTTATGGAGGCGATTCAGGTCTGGTGGCCGCGTAGCTTCCTGAACCGGCCATTTCGCTATGCTGCGCAATTCTTCCTGTTGCTGAGCACCTCAGCGCTTTTGTTTTTATTCTGGCAAGTCCCTGCTGATACGCTGGATAATTCTTCCGGCGGTATTATTGGCTATGAATTAGGTCAGAGTCTTGAACAATTGCTGACAGTATACGGTGCAGCATTCTTCTTGTTTGTGCTTTGGGTGGTGTTATTTACCTTGGCTTTTGGGGTGAAGTGGAACAAGACCTGGAGCAGCCTCAAAGCAACGCCTGCTTATCTGCAAGATCTGTTCTACCGCAATGTGCCTGAAGGCATGTCTGATTTTGACCGTACTGCACCTGTTGCTAAAAAAGAGCCAGTCATTAGTGCAAAAAAAGTAGCGGTTGCAGTAACACCTGCGCCTGAACATCAACTGGTAGAAATAGATCCGGTGGTGCGTGATCAGGTGGCTGAACGTTTATTTGATGATTTTGCCGATAAAGAATCACAACAACCGCAGTTTTATGATGATCTTCCCGAAGCTGAGCAGCAGACTGCTGAACCAGTCGAGACATTTAAACAAGTACAGCAAGTGCCTCAACAGCCGGATCGTGTGGTAGCGACAGGCGAGGTGTGGCGTGCCTTGCATTCGAATGAAGATCAGCGCCATAAACAGGATATTGACGCCTTACTCAAAGCAGCCGAAGAAGAACAGCTTAATTCTTCAGTCTCACATATAGTTGCCCCACAATCTGTTGCAGCACAGACTCATGCTCATACCAGAACAGCACCTACTCCACATACAGGTCTGGACTGGGATGATGATGAAATCTTTGATGAACTTCTGGCTGCAGTTCCGCAAGGCAAAACTGCGACCGATGTGCATAGTCCATTCAATACAGCGCCAGCCGAAAAGACCTCAAGAATTGTAGAAGACATGACCAATGTTGCACCGGCCATGGCATCCATGGCGACTGCACATGTCGTGAAAAACAGCGCATTACAGACCGATCTGGATGACCTGGGTGATTTGTTAGTTGAAGAGGAAGAGCCAAGCCAACCGGTACGTAGTTCTAGCTATGCTCAATCTTCTGCTTTTGTTCAGGCACCAATTCAGCATCAGGGTATAGAGCAACCAGTATCTCCTCCTTCTGCAACTCATGCAGCAGTACGCGAGGCTTTATCTAAAGAAGAATTTGTAGAAGCCTGGCAAGAAACGGCTGGTAAACCACAAGATGAAGACGAGTTTGATTTTGATGCTCCTTTAACTGATGCTTCAGGCCGTCCGATGTCACGTGCCATGCAGGTGGTGGAGCGCCGTAAAGATTTATCACCACTTCCAGGGCTAGATTTACTGGATGAAGTCGATCCGAATAAAAAAGTGAATTTTACTGAAGAGCAGCTGGCACGTTTATCTGAATTGCTTGAAATCAAGTTGCAAGAATTCAACGTCAAAGCCAAAGTGGTAGAAGCACAGCCAGGCCCAGTCGTGACACGTTTTGAACTGGATCTGGCGCCAGGGGTAAAAGCTTCTAAAGTGACGAATATTTCGCGTGATTTGGCACGTTCGATGTCGATGGCATCGGTGCGTGTGGTTGAAGTCATTCCGGGCAAACCGTATATCGGAATTGAAGTACCAAACAGTACCCGTGAAATGGTCCGTTTGATCGAACTTTTGACCATTCCAGCCTTCACTGATCCGAATAGCATCCTCTCCATGGCAATGGGTAAGGATATTTCCGGTAATCCGGTGATTGCTGATCTGGGTAAAGCGCCGCATATGCTGGTGGCAGGAACCACAGGTTCCGGTAAATCGGTGGCGGTCAACTCGATGATTTTATCGATGTTGCTGAAATATACCCCAGATGAATTGCGTTTAATTCTGATCGATCCGAAGCAGCTGGAACTGGCGAACTATAATGATATTCCGCATTTGTTGACGCCTGTAGTCACCGATATGAAAGATGCGGTCAGCGCATTGAACTGGTGTGTCAATGAGATGGAACGTCGTTATAAGCTGATGTCTTTCTTGAAAATCCGTAAACTAAGCGACTATAACCGCAAGGTGGAAGAGGCGATTGCCAATGGTGAAGACCTGATCGATCCAACCTGGAAAGCCAGCGATTCTGTTGTGGGTGAACGTGCGCCGCGTTTGACGCCATTGCCTTCCATTGTGATTGTCGCGGATGAGTTCGCGGATATGATCATGCAGGTCGGTAAGAAAGCTGAAGAGATGATTACCCGTCTGGCACAAAAATCACGTGCTGCCGGTATTCACCTGTTGCTTGCGACCCAACGTCCATCGGTGGACGTGATCACCGGTTTGATCAAAGCCAATATTCCAACACGTGTCGCGCTACGGGTTAACTCCAAGATCGACTCGCGTACTATTCTGGATGCGGGTGGTGCAGAGGACTTGCTCGGTCACGGTGACATGCTATTCCTCGGCCCGGGTAAAATCGAACCTGAGCGTGTACATGGTGCCTTTATTGCCGATGACGAAGTCAACCGGATCTGCGATGCATGGCGTGAACGTGGTTCACCAAATTATGTCGACGAGATCCTGACACCATTTGATGAAGAACCATCCAGCCGTGGTTTTGAAGATGGTGGTGAGGGCAGTTCAGACCGTGATGCACTGTATGACCAGTGTGTAGCTTTTGTTTTGGAAACCCGTAAGGCTTCTACTTCATCCTTGCAACGTAAATTCAGTCTGGGCTATAACCGTGCTGCACGGATCATTGACCAGATGGAAGAAAACGGCATTGTCAGCGGTATGGGTGCCAATGGTAAACGCGAGATTCTGGTTTAATTTCAGTCTACCTTCAATAAAAAAGCCTGCTTTCAAAGCAGGCTTTTTTATGTATTTTGACTCAGGCAAATTTTGCCAATACATCCAGAAACTCGGCACTTTGACGCGGGAAAGTGGCAATCACGTCATGAATCCGTTGTCCTTCCGGATTGGTTGCATTGACATCACGGCCATCAGCGACAAATTTCGTCAACAGGCGTTCATAATCAAATGGACGCATATGCTTGAAAGCATGATAGAGCACGTGAAAATCAGCATTAACACCTGCAGGAGGAAGCTGATTCAAGTAGGCAAATACACGCTCATCTGACCATTCTTCGTTAAAGGTCGCTGGTTGAGATAATGCCATCGCAATTTCCTTGATCTAATGTAGTTTTTTCGGCATGAAAAAAGGCAAAATATGAGTACGCAAGTGACAAAGTATTTTAATTCTCTCTGTCTACTTAGAAGCTAAACTTCTGATCTAGTGGTTGAGTAAAGTAAAATTTGTACACCCATTCCACTCGAAGCAAAACTTCTCGTCTTGCGCTTGAACAAAGCAGTGCTTTGCTACCAGCCTATTCGAAGCATAGCTTCTCATCTTGCGGCCGGGTAAAGCAATGCTTTACTAATCCGGCCTCATATTTTGCCTTGAATCAATTTACTTGACCAATCAAAAATCAGATTATCGTTCTTCAGGTAAATTGATATTCATTTCAAGCATTTCAATATTGGCTTCAGAACGAACCTGCATTTGAATATGCTGTTCATCGACACCGCGAACATAACGATTGACCACCTGCATGATTTCAGTTTTCATCTGGTCAATTTTGTCCTGGCTCAAGCGACGACCCAAGCCTTGTTCGGATGCAACGATCACCTTCAAACGGTCTTTAGCAGTCCGTGCGCTTGATGGTTTATCCTCGCCACTAAAAAGTTTACTCCAGAATCCTGCCATGTCTACGCTCCAAATAGTCGTGCTAACCAGCCCTTAGGTTTTACCTCGATATGACGATAAGGTCGTTCTTCGCCAAGGAAACGTGCAACCAGATCATCATAGGCCTGACCTGCTGCAGCTTCAGTGAAATTGATCACTGGCTTACCTTCATTCGATGCCTGTAGAACGCTTGGACACTCAGGAATAACGCCTAAGGTCGGTACACGTAAAATATCTTTAGAAATATCGTCAATCGTCAGCATTTCCTGTTTATCGGCACGTTCCGGATTGAAACGGGTAATACACAGATGCTTACGAATGCGACCTTCGTTTTGTTCTACTTTTTTTGTTTTGCTATCGAGCATGCCAATGATACGGTCAGAGTCACGTACTGAAGAAATCTCAGGGTTAGTCACAATGATGGCTTCATCCGCATGATACATGGCCAAAATAGCACCACGCTCAATACCGGCAGGTGAATCACAGATAATATAATCAAATTCCTGCGAAAGCTCATCCATTACACGTGCCACACCTTCATCGGTTAAGGCATCTTTATCACGTGTTTGTGATGCAGGTAAAATATATAAATTTTCAATATCTTTATCGCGAATCAGTGCTTGTTGTAATCGTGCTTCGTTATTTAAAACATTCACAAAATCATAAACTACACGGCGTTCACAGCCCATAATCAAATCAAGGTTACGTAAACCTACATCAAAATCAATAACAACAGTTTTGTGACCGCGTAGGGCTAAACCTGTTGCAAAAGATGCACTCGTTGTAGTTTTACCTACACCACCTTTGCCTGACGTTACGACAACAATTTTCGCCACCGAATCCACTCCTGTTATGGTTCAAATCCCCTGTTTAAAATGGGGTTTTTGGTGTTTATTTATACATTAAAATTGTAGAGCTTCAAATACAAGCTCTAGTTGATCATTCAAGTAAATATGCACGGATTTTTTAACTACGTGTGGTGGAATATCATCCGCCACACAATAGGTTCCTGCAATCGAAATCAGTTCTGCTTCGAGGCTATGACAGAAAATACGTGCTGCAGTATTGCCACCCGCACCTGCAATGACCCGGCCACGCGCACTGCCATAGACATGAATATTGCCCGAAGCAATCACTTCTGAACCACTATTGATGCCGGCATTAATAATAATGTCGCCATTATGCTGCACGATACATTGGCCGGTACGCAGGATTTCATCATGATATGAGGTGATATGCGCAACGATCGGGGCAGCAGGGGCTTGATCATCATTCACCGCTGTAGGTTCTGGCTTGACTTCCACCACTTGCTCTTTTGTGGCTTTAATTTCTTCTAGCTGGCGATCGGGCGGCAGAACCGGGAACTGAATGGCACGCGCCTGCTCGCCGAGTAAGCCTTCCGTGACAGCCATCGGCTGTATATCCAAGTCGATTAATAACTGAATCAGGGCAATCAATTCCTGTTCAACTGAACTTTCGATGACGGCCAAAGTGCCCGGTGGAAATGCAGCTTGTAATTTTGGGCTAAGTTGCTGGCGGATGGCATCATGATCATTGGTATCTAGACTAATGCGTATCGCATTGACCATTCTGCCTTTTATCCGTATATCAGCCATAATTCTTCCTTAAATACTTCTGACGTGCTGGTTTTGTGTCGAAGCAATGTTGTAAATAGTGCAAATCCTAGAACAAATTGCAGTAATTCTCTAGCGATCTCAGTTATTTTTTTATGCGAACAGAACCGGACGGATTGATCTGATTCTGTACTTTAAACTTTACTTATCTATTGAGCTCTGATTTTGCTCATGTTCTTCTAAAATCTGTTGCCAATGTTTGACTTTTACCTGTTTTCGGATTGCTTCAAGTGTTTCAAAAACAGCCGATTCGACCAATTTATCAATATGTGGATTATGTTCAATCTGAATCTGGCTGATTTTATCTGAAATTAGGGTAAAAGTCGGATTTTCTTTTTGACCTGTGTGGGTAAATGGTTCAATCAGTCCTTGCGTGATATTTTCTCCGAGGCGTTGACCAATACTTTGAATTTGCTGTTCAATCCGGCTACCTACGATTGGAATCAAACGTAATAATTGGGTCAGTTCTGGAGTATCTTCAATCGCCTGATTCACTACTTGCCCTACATTTTTAGCGATCATGGAACGTTGTGACTGTAATTCCTTCCCCAAAGATTCCTGCAAGATATCTGCCAAAGCAATGGCCAGTAATTTACGATGATGTTCCACTAAATCATCAATTAACTGTTTATGTGATGTGCTTGTGGTCAGTTCACGCTTGATACCGTCCAGTACGGTCAGTACCACCCGGCTGGAAAGCTCTTCCATCAGCATGTTGTAATAAAAGTTGCCTTGGCGATACCAGCGATTGGGAATTACTTTATAACCATGGCTATGCAGGTTGTAGCCAATCGCGACCGCACGCAGCAGGCGCAGGAAACGTAGCTGAGGGATAATGGATAAAATTTCATACCAGTGTACAAAAGGGAAAAACCACCAGCGCCGATGATGACGTAGAACAATTGCGATAACCCAGCGTGCCAGTAATTCACAGACCAAGAAAGTGGTAAACCAGCCCTCGGTAATGATGACCCAAGGGCGTAAATCACTTTTATAAAACTGCAAAATTTCCGGTAAGCGAATGAAGTCAAACAACCACTGACCAAAATCGCTCATTAAAATGGCGTTGGCACTCAGACAGAACAGATTGATGATGATTAAAACCATCATGAAAATGTCGTAAATCAGTGCAATTTTCCAGCCACAGGTTCCTTTACGAACAAATTTAAAGGAGCTGGACGTTATGTCCGGGTTGTCGTTCTTCATAATTACTCGGTTACAGATCCGACTGGGGCTTGGGTAAAGTTCTGCTGCATGTGTGCGATGAGCTGATCTTTTTCAGTCCAGATCTGATCAATCCATTTTTGAAAACGTGCACGATATTCAGCATCATCTTCATAATTGCCGCCCAGTACCCAATCAGGAATATCAATTTTTCTTAAATTTACCGCAATACGTGGTACTTCACCTAACCAAAATTCACCATAGCCCGGAATACCGTCAGGATAAACAATGGTCATGTCGACCAGCGCATCAATTTTATCGCCGAGAATACTGATCGCCAATGCCAGACCACCGGCTTTAGGTTTCAGTAAATGTGTATAGGGCGACTGCTGCTGATCATGCTTTTCCTGGGTAAAGCGGGTGCCTTCCAGATAATTTAACAGGGTAAAAGGCTGACTGATCAGCTGTTCACAAGATTTGCGTGCTTCTTCCATATCCCGGTATTTCAGTGCAGGATTTTTGGCAATCTGTTCCTTGCTATGCCGCTTCATCATCGGGAAGCCCAAAATTTTAAAGGCCTGTCCAACAAAAGGAATAAAAATAAGTTCCCATTTGGTAAAGAAACGCGTCAGGGGCATACGGGTCAGACCGAAGTACTGGTTGACGGTGGTATCGACCCAGCTTTGATGATTACAGGTCATCAAATAACGTCCCTGCATATTCAAATCCAGTGATTCATCTACACTGATTTGCCATTGCGTGTTTTTCAGCACATGCTCAATCAGCCAATTATTGACCCCTAACCAGCTGTTGGTAATCTTGATATTGGTTTCATCCACTTTTGCGGATTTTTTAAAAAGTTTGGTTAAACCCAAGGCCAGCACCGGGGGACCATGAAAAAAAGTACTGCCCGTCATGACGGATGTGACCGTCAGGCCACGCGCCAGTTTTTTTAAAGTCGGTTGCTTGTTGCTATTCGATGACATATCCAAACAGTCCCCAGAGATTAATCACTTAAATTTTTTCATATTTTGAGTAATATAGAGACAGTTAGGCAAATAAAAAAGCCTGAACAGGAAACTATGAAGATATTGTGACGAACTACTTGGTTTTAGTTACATATAAACATTACAAAATATTACTAAACAATTTATTATTAACAAAAATTCAATGGTTACACCATTCAATTTAAATCATCATCTCGCTTATACAACAAAGCATACAACAAGGAGTCATGCGATGCGTGCACTAGTAATTTCAGCAGCTGTAGCAGGGGCCGTAGCACTTACAGGTTGTCAATCAACTGGCAGTAACATCGGTGGTGTGGAATATGATAAAGCGGCTCTAGGTACTTTAATTGGTACTGCAGCTGGCTACGGCGTTTCTAAAAGTAATGCAAATACTAGCCGTCAAAATAACCGTGCAGCAGCAATTGGTGCTGTGGTAGGTGGTGCAGCGGGTGTCTATCTGGATAACAAAGAGAAAAAATTACGTCAAGCAACAGCGGGTACTGGCGTAGACGTTAACCGTAATGCAGATGGTTCGATTAACCTTGTAATGCCAGGCAGCATTACATTTGATACGAACAAGTCAAATATCAAACCAAACTTCTATGGCACTTTGAACAAAGTGGCGCAAGTATTAACTGAAGATAACAAGAGCGGTATTCTTGTAACTGGTTATACAGACAGCACGGGTAATGACTCAATTAACTTGCCATTGTCTCAAGCACGCGCAAACTCTGTAGCGACTTACTTGGCAGGCCAAGGTGTTTCACGTACACGTATTAATGCTCAAGGTTTAGGTTCAGCGAACCCAATTGCAGACAATACAACTGCTGCAGGTAAAGAGCAAAACCGTCGTGTAGAAATCGCGGTATATGCAGTTCAATAATTCTTGAACGCTTAAGAAAAAACCACCTTCGGGTGGTTTTTTTATATCTGAATATTGACCTGATTAATCGTATTTTAAATTAGGCAACTGACGCAGAGATGACTATAATCGGAGCCGAATCTAGAAGAGGAAGCCATATGTCACTCGCCAGTCAGTTAAATGACAAGCAACTTGAAGCCATGAAATACACTCAAGGACCCTTGTTAGTACTTGCAGGAGCGGGTTCAGGCAAGACTTCAGTGATCACGCGAAAAATCGCGTATTTAGTCAAGCATTGCGGGATTCCCGCACATCGTATTACTGCGATGACTTTTACCAACAAGGCAGCACGTGAGATGAAAGAGCGTGTCAGCAAATTGTTGACGCGTGAAGAAAGTAAAGGCGTTTCAGTTTCGACCTTCCATACTTTTGGCCTGAATATGCTGCGCCTGGAGTTGAAACATACCCCACTGAAAAATAATTTCTCGATTCTGGATGCTGACGACTGTAAACGCATTCTGATGGATCTGATGCAGCGTGACAATTTATCCGGTGCAGAAAGCAAAGAACTGATTGCCAAAGCCATGAAAATGATCTCGGACTGGAAAAATGATCTGATTCCACCCGAGCAGGCACATACTACCTGTGAAACTGCCGAAGATGTGCAGTTTGCGCATTTATATCAATTATATGAACGTAATTTGCGTGCCTATAACGCCGTGGATTTTGATGACCTGATTGTGATGCCAACGCGCTTGCTGCAGGAAAATGCCGAAGTCCGTGACAAATGGCAAAACCGCGTGCGTTATCTGCTGGTGGATGAATATCAGGATACCAATACAGCACAGTATATTCTGGTGAAATTACTGGTCGGTGTGATGGGGCAGTTTACCGCTGTAGGCGATGATGATCAGTCAATCTATGCCTGGCGTGGTGCCAAACCGGAAAATATGGCTTTACTACAACAAGATTTTCCAAATTTAAAAGTGATCAAGCTGGAACAGAACTATCGCTCGACCAGTCGTATTCTGAAAGCTGCCAACACTGTCATTGGCAATAATCCGCATATTTTTGATAAAAAGCTTTGGTCGGACAAAGGCCATGGTGAAGTGATCCGTGTGATTACCTGCCGCAATGATGATGATGAAGCAGAACGCGTGGTTAAAGACCTGATCACGCATAAATTGATGAACGGTAAAAGCTGGAAAGATTATGCGGTGTTGTACCGCGGCAATTTCCAAGCGCGTATTTTAGAAACCCATCTGCGCCAGATGCAGATTCCGTATAAATTATCTGGCGGACAGTCCTTCTTCGCACGTGCCGAAATCAAGGACATGATGAGCTATTTACGCTTGATCATTAACCCTGAAGATGACAGTGCATTTTTACGAATTATCAATACGCCAAAACGGGCAATTGGTCCGGTAACGCTGGAAAAGCTCGGTCTATTTGCTCAGGAAAATAATCTGTCGCTTCTGGCTGCGGCTGCGGATCAGCGTCTGACCATGGCGATTCCGAAAAAGGCCACGACTCAATTGGCTGAGTTTGCCGATTTTATTGAGGGTTTTACCCGCAATTTACTGGATGATGATGAACCAGTGCCAATTATCCGCCAGATGATGATTGAAGCCGGTTATATCGATTACATCAAGGAAACTGCAGCCACACCAGCGCAGGAAAAGACCAAGCTCGACAATATCGAAGTGCTCTATAGCAGCATTCAAAGCCTGATTAACCGCACTGAAGATGTTGATGAAAAAAATATTGAAAGTGTGATTCGTAAAATGGTGCTGCTGGACATGCTCGAGCAGCAGCAGGAAGAAGAGGACACCGATAAAGTCAATTTATTGACTTTGCATGCGTCTAAAGGTCTGGAATTTCCTTATGTCTATCTGATCGGGCTGGAAGAAGAAATTCTGCCACATAAAAACTCGATCGCTGCAGAAACGGTCGAAGAGGAACGCCGTCTGATGTATGTGGGGATTACCCGTGCACGTCAGGGACTGACCATTACTCTGGCAGAACAGCGCAAGGCCGGTGGGCAGATGAAGCAGATGACCCCAAGCCGTTTTCTGGATGAATTACCAGAAGATGAGCTGGAATGGTTAGGTCGTAAGAAAAAGCTGGCAGGCAACATCGATCCGAAATTACAAGCCCAACATTATCTGGATAATTTGCGTAATCTTATCAAACGATAAGGCGCAAGGCTTGCTCTTATTTTAAATGAAACAACAGGAATGAATACATGAAAGTTCAGGTGAAAGTCCTTGACTCGCGTCTTGGTCAGGAATGGCCATTACCGACTTATGCTACGACAGGTTCAGCGGGGCTGGATTTGCGTGCGTGTGTTACAGAAACTACGATCATTGAACCAGGCCAGACTGTTTTGGTAAAAACTGGTTTAGCAATCTATATTGAAGATCCTGCATTTGCTGGTCTGATTTTGCCACGTTCGGGTTTGGGGCATAAACACGGGATCGTGTTGGGTAACCTGGTCGGTTTAATCGATTCTGATTATCAGGGTGAATTGATGGTATCCGTTTGGAACCGTAGTCAGACTGCATTCAGTTTAGAGCCAGGTGAACGTTTGGCACAGTATGTGTTGGTTCCTGTGGTGCAGGCTGAATTCGATCTAGTGAATGAATTTGAAGCGACTGAACGCGGTGCTGGCGGTTTTGGTCATACGGGTAAAAACTAAGTTTTAATCATGGTTTACATTCATTAACTGGATGTAAGCCATTTTTTTTAGTTAAGTGAATCAGATATTAAAAATGAGCTGATTGAAATATATTTAAAAATAAAACCCTATTTTCTAGTTCAGTAGAGCTATTTAAATCTAAAATTTATGTAATGATCAAATATCTAATCAGATGAAACTCAAAATAAATATAATTAAATAATCATTGTTTAATTACAAGAACCCTATAATTCTAAAGTTGTAGATTATATTTTTATAATTGATTGTTACATTGAAATCGTTTAAAAATAGCGAGTCTTAAAACAAAAACAAATGTTTAAAGTCATTATGATGAAATCATCATTTTAAATCTCCTTATTTTAACGAATAGTGAAAAGACAGTTTTATGGGATCTATGAATCATCCATTCCCCATGCATATCTTTCGTGCCTATGACATACGCGGTAAAGTCAGTCTATTAGGTGCCGGGATCATTGATGCAATTGCCCACGGTTTAGCCCAGCAGTATCAGGCTGCGGGACAGACACGTGTCGCCATTGGTTATGATGCACGCATCAGTAGCCCGGCTTTTGCCGACACTATTGCCCGTATTTTTAAAGACTATTCGCTGGAAGCCACTATTATAGGCTGCTGTTCCAGCCCAATGCTATATTTCACCGCACGTCAGTTTGATGGTAATGGCATTATGGTTACTGCCAGTCATAATCCTAAAGAAGATAATGGGATTAAATGGATTATTGATGGTGAACCACCTTGTCCTGAGATGATTCAACAGGTGGCCCAACTGGCAAAGTCACATTGCGATAGCCAGCTAATTACTTTAGCTGAACTGCCGCATCAGATTATTCCAGAGTTTTGCCTGCAGTATCAGCAGGGAATATTAGAAGATATTCAATTAAAGCGCTCATTTAAAGTGATTCTGGATGGTCTGCATGGCTCAGCCGGACGTTGTGCTGACTTGGTACTCAGAAAAATGGGCTGTGAAGTGATTGCTTTACGTTGTGAGGCGAATGGACATTTTCCGGATCATGCGCCGGATCCTTCGCAAGACAAACATCTTGAGACTTTACGTCAAACCGTCATGCAACAGCAGGCTGATCTCGGTATTGCCTTGGACGGTGATGGCGATCGCTTGGTTCTGATTGATGAACATGGTCAGATTATTACAGCCGATCAGTTATTGTGCCTGTTTGCTGAAATTTGCCTAAGCGATTCAGCACCACGCCAATTTGTTTATGATGTGAAATGTTCAACTCTGGTTCGCGATACAGTGCAACGTCTGGGCGGGGAACCGGTGATGATTCGTACCGGCAGTTCATTTCTCAGAACTTATCTGAAGCAGTCTCAGCATCAGGCGATTTTTGGTGGGGAATATGCCGGACATTATGTCTTTAATGATGGTCGCGGCTGGGGCTATGATGATGGACTCTATGCAGCGCTCAGAGTCATGGAATATCTCGACCAAACGGGGCAAACTCTCGCGCAGGCCTTGGCGGCTTATCCAAAACGACATGGTACTGAAGATCTTTATATTTCAACGCGTCAAGTACGTCCTGTTGAGCTTTTAAACTTCGTTGAACAACAATCCGCAAGAATTAATGCGCAAATCAGTAAAATTGATGGGATACGTCTTGATTTTGAGGATGGTTTTGGCATCATTCGAGCATCCAATACAGGTGAGTATTTCACAGTGCGCTTTGATGCCAATAATGCCCAAGGTCTAAATGAAATTCGTCATCTGTTTGTAGCCATGTTGCGTGACCGTTATCCAGAGATCGCTCAAGACATTTTAGATGCTCAATAAGGAGAGGCGAATGCCAAATCAACAAACAGGCATCGACAAAGCACAGATTTTGACAGAAGCTTTGCCGTATATTCAACGCTTTGCGGGTAAAACCCTGGTGGTAAAATACGGCGGTAACGCGATGACCGATCCTGAGCTGGAAAGTTCATTTGCACGTGATATCGTATTATTAAAAACAGTCGGTATTAATCCGATCGTGGTACATGGTGGTGGCCCGCAAGTCGATTCCATGCTGAAACAGCTGGGCCGCGAATCAGACCGTATTGACGGCATGCGCGTGACTGATCCTGCGACCATGGAAGTAGTCGAGATGGTACTTGGCGGTAGCGTTAACAAATCTATCGTGAACCTGATTAACCAGCATGGTGGTCGTGCGATTGGTCTTACCGGTAAAGACGGCAACCTGATTCGTGCGCAAAAGCTGCTGATGGAAAAAGTGGCTGAAGATGGTTCAGTTGAGCAAATTGATCTGGGTCTGGTCGGTGAAGTCGTTGGCGTGAAAACCGATGTTCTGGAAATGTTTACCAATAGTGACTTTATTCCAGTCATTGCCCCGCTAGGTGTCGATGAAGAAGGCAATACCTATAATATCAATGCTGATTTGGTCGCTGGTAAAGTCGCTGAAGCCCTAGGTGCAGAAAAACTGATTCTACTCACCAATATCACCGGTGTCTTGGATGAAAATAAAAACCTGTTGACTGGTTTGACCACTCAAGAAGTCGATCGTCTGATCGAAACTGGCGTGATTTATGGCGGCATGATTCCAAAGGTCGGTTGTGCGCTGGATGCGGTAAAAGGCGGCGTCGTAAGTGCACATATCGTGGATGGCCGTGTACCTCATGCCAGCTTACTAGAAATTTTCACCGATCATGGTGTGGGCACCCTCATTACCAATCGTGCCAATCCGCATCGTTCTTAAGCCAATTTTTGCGAAAAAGAGTCTCAATAGAGACTCTTTTTTATTTGGATTTCTTATAGCCACCTATTTGAAATGACTGGGACAGTCATGCACAATAAGCTTCTAAGTAAATAGAGAGCTGAAACCAGACCATGTGCCAACTGCTCGGAATGAATTGTGCCACCCCGACGGATATTACTTTTTCTTTTCGCGGGTTTTCCCAGCGGGCGGGCATTACCTCTGATCATGCGGATGGTTTCGGGATTGCTTTCTTTGAAGATAAAGCCTGCCGTCTGTTCGTCGATAACCAGTCCGCGATTGAATCACCGATTGCCGAGCTGGTACGTAATTATCCAATCAAATCACGCAATGTGATTGCCCATATCCGTAAAGCGACCCAAGGCAAAATTAATCTGGAAAACTCGCATCCTTTTAGCCGTGAACTTTGGGGGCGGCAATGGATTTTTGCCCATAATGGCGATTTATATGATTATTTTCCTGAACTGTCAGGGCGCTTTACCCCAGTCGGAAATACCGACAGTGAGCGTGCCTTCTGTTACCTGCTGGATCAACTGGTGAAACGCTTTGGCTATCATGAGCCGAAACTGGATCAGGTTTTCGATCTTCTAGCTGAAATTTCACCTGCAATCGCGGAGCATGGCACCTTTAATTTCTGCCTGTCGAATGGTCAGGCGCTGTTTAGCTATGCGATTACTAAACTCCACTGGCTGGTACGTGAATACCCGTTTAGACCGGCTCAGCTGATTGATATTGATGTCGAAGTGGACTTTAGTCAGGTCACGACTCCTGAAGATCGTGTGGCGGTGATTACCACTGAACCATTGACCCAGAATGAAGAGTGGACTGCTTTCCAGCCGGGTGAAATGATCCTGTTTCAGCATGGGGAAAAAGTGCGTTCTCAGTTGACGCATGTTGAACGTCTGGAACGTGAACGTCTTGATCCTTCCTTAAAACGTGTCACGCGAGCTGATCAATATTAAAACGCGATCAAAGACGGAGTTTAAACTCCGTTTTTTTATATTTTTAAATAAGAAAAAATCTAAGAATAAATAAAGGTTTATTACAATTTTTGGTTAATTAATATCTTAGCCTTTTACTCAGGATAAATTATTTTTAATTATATATAACAGAAACTTAAAATGAAAAAGCCGGATTTAGGCGGAAAGCCGACTAATTTGCTTCATTTTTATTTGAATCAATACGCTATATGCTCATTTTCACGTTATAAGTCCTTAATATTTATAGGTGGTCGTAATGAAAATGAAATGGGTTCCAGATTATAATACTGGTATCGATGTGATTGACGATCAGCACAAACGAATTCTCGATTATATCAACGAAATTGATGCCAATACCGAGCGTGCCCGTATTAAACAGATTCTCGACAATATTATTGATTATACCCAGTCGCATTTCACCTTTGAGGAATCTCTTCAGGAAGAAGCTGGCTATAAATATCGGGTGCCGCATAAACGTGTGCATGACCTGTTTATTAAAAAAATCGAGTCTTATCGTGACCGTTTTGAACTGGGACAGTCCATTGAATCAGAGCTGCACGAAGTATTATCGAAATGGCTGATTAACCATATTCAGCACGATGACGCCGATTATGTCGGTGCCGTAAAAGAAAATATGATGGGGATCATCAAGGAAAAAGAAAAGAAAACAGGTAAAAACTGGTTCGCTCGTTTCTTCTCATAATAAAAGACGTAACGAGATAACAAAAATTAAAATCTAATTATAATTTTTGCGCAGCAAATCACTGTCATGGTGGTTTGCTTTTTGTTTTTGATTTTCACCGCTTCACAAGGCAAAATAGCGCTAGATTTTTATAGGAATGCATCATGCAGGACAATGCTATGTCAAAATGGTTATCGCCGCTGATGGCTTTCTGTTTATCGTTTATTATCATCGCGACGCTCGCACCGATAACCGGTATCCAGATTGATCGTCAGCTGGATTTCTGGATGCTCTGGTTGGCCACCATGCTGATTCTGGCGCTTCCAGTCTGCTACTTGGAAATTGCTTTGGCCAAGCGCTCTAAAACAACGCCATTACAGGCGCTTTCGACGCTGACCCGTGAAGCGGATGCGTCACAGAAATGGCGTATTGTCGGCTGGTTAAGTGTGATCTTTATTCCGTTTTTGGCAGGTGCCATGCTGAACAATGCCAGCAATGTTCTGGCGGTTGCTGCAATTGATCTTGCACCGAATCTTCTGTTGATTGGATTGGTGATAGCTGCTTTAGCCTTGTCACTACTGCCACGTCAAATTTTATTAGTGGTTACCACGATTGGTGTATTGGCGTCTCTGGTTCTGGCCAATGTGATGGGAACTGCGCTACCTGCATGGCAAGTCACGCCAGTCGAGTTCTCGGAATGGGGCAATGCCACCGTATTGGCTTTGGTCGCAAGTGGTCTGGGCATGGGCTTGTACTGGCAATCTAGCCTGAGCGCTGTACAACAACAGGATGTCGCCAGCAAGACGGTATTGCCGATCTGGATTGCGCAGCTCGTTGCTGTCATTGCATTTACTTTCTTTGCCGTACAAGCACAAATTCCTGCATTTACTCTGGTCGCAGCAATGGTGGCAGCTGCCGCATTAATTCTGCAAATGGCACGTGAACAATTACAGCAACGCCAGCTTCATCCTGCAATTCAATGGGCAATTGTGGTGGCGGTCACGCTGATCTGGGCTATTCCAAATCTAAGCCCAATTTTCAATGTGGTCTTGCTCGTCTGGGGCTTATTGATTTGTTTGATCTATGCATTATTTGCTGGCTGGATCATGAAGATCAGTCATTTGCGTAAATCAATGAATTTCAGCTCTGAAGCGTTTTATAACATCTGGCGTATTGCAGTGCGTGTAGTGTTGCCGGTCGGGATTATTCTGGCAATCATTGCTGTCTTAGGACAATTCGTCTGATGAGTGAGGCGATGATTTGGGTGGCATATGCGACGCCAGAAAAACAATTTCATCTAGCCGTGTCATTTCAGCCTGGCATGACGGCACTGGACGCGATTGAGCAAAGTGGAATCCGTGAGCAGGTCGACTTGCCTGAACTGTTATCTCTGGGCATTTTTGGCGTGCGCTTGCAAGATCAGCAGCAGCCACTGGCAGCAGGTGACAGGGTGGAAATTTACCGAGCACTGACCATCAATCCTAAGGATATTCGACGTAAACGCGCCGAGAAAAATCCGGTGGGTCGTTATGCCAGAGGCAATCTTTTAAAAAAGCTGAAACCGTCTTCCGAATAGAAAGCGGCTTGAATGAGCAGTAGCCTCAATGATCTGCTCAATCAATCAGCTTAATCAAAAAAGTCCCTGATGATTCAGGGGCTTTTTCATGAGAAACCGACTATAGTGGAGGAGCATTTAAAATTGCTTCTTTTGATCCTGGTAAGCCGGGTTGAGATTCTGGAATCGTCTCCAGACCTTCAACACGTTCTACGATACCAGACTGGTTAAAGTAGATTTTCAAATGCTGGCCTTGGGCTGCCGGGATCTTGGCTTTTTTAGCGTAGGTTCCTGGGGTATAGTTATAGATGTAGTCCCAACGTAAAGGATTCAGTGGATCGCTTACTGTTGGACTGCCCAGTAAGAAACGCACCTGTTGATGGCTCATTCCTACCTGAATTTTAGCGGCTTGTGCTTGGGTTAAAGGGGTTCCTTGTGGAATATCTACTTTATAAACACCTAATGTCGAACAGCCGACGAGCAATGAAGTGACGAATAACGTCAACATGATTTTTTGCATTTTGCTAAACTATCCCAAATTAATTATGATGCATTTGATCCAAGGATAGATCATACTGCATCTAAACTTTGTTGCATATTCCAACTTTGATTTTGTTGAGAGACCTTTTTACATGACTATTTCAAACCAAGATTTACGAAAAGCTGGGCTGAAAGTTACCCTTCCACGAATTAAAATATTAGAATTACTAGAAAATTCAAAACAACATCATTTAAGTGCGGAAGATATTTACAAGACTTTACTCGATCAGGGCGAAGATGTAGGTTTAGCAACTGTGTATCGTGTGTTAACGCAGTTTGAAGCAGCGGGCATCATCGAACGTCATAATTTTGAAAATAATCATTCAGTTTTTGAAATTATGCAGGAAGATCACCACGATCACCTAGTATGTTTAAATTGCAGCAAAGTTGTTGAATTTATTAATGACACGATTGAAAAAGAGCAGCATGACGTTGCTGAAAAATTTGGTTTTGAATTAACCGGTCACTCACTGAATCTGTATGGCTACTGCGATGCGCCTGCCTGTCAGGAAGTTTTCCGTAAAAAATAATTTGAGCGCTGGTTCAAACAAAAAACAGGCTTCATGGGAAGCCTGTTTTTTTATGCCTTCAAGATGATCAGGACTGACCATCAAAGGTAATGTTGGAATGCGCACGTAATAAGTGACTACCACCTTCTTCTGACAGCTTGATTTGCAGACGCAGGTCGTTTGGTGAATCTGCATGTTTCAGTGCATCTTTATAGCTGATCTGTTTGGCTTTATACAGATCATACAGCGCCTGATCGAAGGTCTGCATGCCCAGTTCACGGGAACGCTTCATCAGATCCTTGATCTCATGCACATCACCTTTACGAATCAAGTCGGCAATCAGTGGTGAGTTAATCAGAATCTCAATCGCTGCACGGCGACCATTACCATCGATGGTTGGAATCAGTTGTTGCGCCACAATGGCTTTCATGTTCAGGGACAAGTCCATGAACAGCTGATTATGTCGGTCTGCTTCGAAGAAATGGATAATCCGGTCAATCGCTTGGTTGGCGTTGTTGGCGTGCAGGGTAGCAAAGACCAGATGACCGGTTTCGGCAAAGGCAATCGCATAATCCATGGTTTCACGTGAACGGATCTCACCGATCAGAATCACGTCTGGTGCCTGACGCAGGGTATTTTTCAGGGCAATTTCAAATGAATCCGTATCGATGCCGACTTCACGCTGGGTGATAATACAGCCCTTATGCTGGTGAATAAATTCGATCGGATCTTCAATGGTAATGATATGACCTTTGGAATTTTCATTACGATAACCGACCAAAGACGCCAGCGAGGTTGATTTACCGGTACCCGTTGCCCCGACAAAAATAATGATGCCACGTTTGGTCATCGCCAGTTCTTTTAGAATCGGCGGTAACTTGAGTTCATCCATCGTGGGAATAACAGTTTCAATCCGACGCAGCACCATCCCCGGTTGATCTCGTTGCTGAAAGGCACTGACACGGAAGCGGGCACTTTTATCCGGTGTGCTGATGGCAAAGTTACATTCACGACTGTCAGCAAATTCTTTACGCTGCTTTTCGGTCATGATGGAATTGAGCAGTTGTCCTACTGCCGCACCCGGTAATTTTACTGAGCCAATCGGTAAAATCTGACCATTAATCTTGATGGATGGTTCGACATCGGCAGTAATGAACAGATCCGATGCTTTTTTCTCCACCATATAATCGAGTAAGCCGTTAAAATCCATGTATATAAACCCCAATACAATTCAATTTTCTTATAAAAATGCTTCTGGCTGTTTGGCTGCAGTACGTGCAACTTGCGGGCTGATCAAACCTTTGGACACCAGTGTTTTCAGGGTCTGGTCCAGTGTGGTCATGCCATAGTTGGCACCGGTCTGAATTGCTGAGTACATTTGTGCGACTTTGTTTTCACGAATTAGGTTACGAATCGCAGGAATACCAATCATGATTTCATGCGCTGCGACACGCCCACCGCCATTTTTCTTCAGCAGAGCCTGTGAAACTACGGCTTGTAGGGATTCAGACAACATGGCGCGTACCATGTCTTTTTCTTCAGCAGGGAATACGTCGATCACACGGTCAATGGTTTTGGCCGCTGAGGTGGTATGCAGGGTACCAAATACTAAGTGACCGGTTTCTGCGGCAGTTAAGGCCAGACGAATGGTTTCAAGGTCACGCATCTCACCGACCAGAATAATGTCCGGGTCTTCACGTAATGCAGAACGTAATGCTTCATTAAAGCCATGGGTATCACGATGTACTTCACGCTGGTTAATCAGACATTTTTTGGACTGATGCACAAATTCGATTGGGTCTTCGACGGTCAGAATATGGTCATAGCGGTTGTCATTAATATAGTCCAGCATCGCCGCCAAGGTAGTTGATTTACCCGAACCGGTAGGACCTGTGACGAGGACCAGACCACGTGGATATTCACAGATATCCTTAAAAATCTGTCCCATGCCCAGATCTTCAAGCGTCAGGACTTTAGAGGGAATGGTACGGAATACTGCACCGGCACCGCGGTTCTGGTTAAATGCGTTGACACGGAAACGCGCCACGCCAGGCACTTCAAAAGAAAAGTCAGTTTCCAGATTTTCTTCAAAATCACGGCGTTGCTTGTCGTTCATAATATCGTACACCAGTTTGTGTACTTCTTTATGTTCCAGTGCAGGCAGGTTGATGCGACGAACTTCCCCATCGACACGAATCATTGGCGGTAAGCCCGCAGACAAGTGTAAATCCGACGCACCGTTTTTAGCAGAAAATGCCAACAATTCTGTGATATCCATAAGGTCCCCGAGTTCATTAAAATGTTAATTATTTTGATAGAATAATAAGGCTTTCCCACAGCTTAACCAACACTTAGTTCATGGGCAAGGGAAAAAAAGATGAATGAAATGAGAACCCCATCAATGAATATGTTGCAACAGTCACGAAATCAGGTCTTAGTGCAAATTGAAACTGCCTGTATTCAGGCCGGCCGCGAAGCAGATGCGGTGCAACTGCTTGCCGTTTCCAAGACCCAGCCGAGTAGCGTGCTGGCAGAGATGTATCAGGCAGGGCAACGTGCTTTTGGTGAAAACTATTTGCAGGAAGCACTGGAAAAAATCACCGAACTGAAAAACCTGGAGATTGAGTGGCATTTTATTGGACATGTGCAGCGTAACAAAACCAAGCATCTGGCAGAAAATTTTGCCTGGGTACATGGAGTCGATCGCCTGATTATTGCTGAGCGTTTATCAAATCAGCGTAGAGAGGATCAGCCTGCTCTGAATATCTGTATTCAGGTGAATATTGATGGTCAGGATACCAAAGATGGCTGCCAGCCGGAAGAAGTTGCAGATTTGGTGGCACAAATCAGTCAACTGCCGAATGTGCGTTTACGTGGTTTGATGGTGATTCCAGCACCGAATAATCCTCAAGCCTTTGCTGATGCCAAAGTTTTATTTGATGCAGTCAAAGTTCAGCATGCGTACCCTGAAGATTGGGATACTTTAAGTATGGGCATGTCTGCCGATATGATCGAAGCGATTGCTGCGGGTTCTACCATGGTTCGTGTTGGCACAGCCCTATTTGGTGCACGGCCTAAAAAAGATGTATAAACTACTAATGTCAGTTTTTTGCAGCAAAACGTTATCGCAGGGTATTGGATAACGCTTTTTTTCTGGCTGGTTCGAGCCATTTAGCCATCAGCCAGGCAAAGACTATTATGCCGAACATGCTCGTAAGCAAGGCTAAAACTGCTCCCCCCAGACCATAGCCTAAAGTTGCCGGAATACAGCCCAAAATAAATAAAAGTAAGGGGAAATGGGTCACATACAAGGTATAGGAAAAGTCTGCGGATTGAACCCAGACCGGATGGTAGTGACTACGTTGATGCTGGAGCTGTACCAGCCAGCAGCTAAAGGCCAAACCCATACAGAAATTAAAAGGGGCAAAATTCGCAGCACGGTATTGCTGAGCCTCATAAATCAGCTGAAACTGGTAAGCATCAAAACAGGCGATTAGAAATGCCAAGCCGACTAGGGCTAATTTGACCGATTGTAAGCGGTTTAAAAAACGTAGCTGGATATATCGAAATGAACAGGCAAAGGCACTAAGCCAGACCAGAAAATAAATAAAAAACTGGATGTTCAGTAATGACAGTATAGCCAGAACCATAAAAAATCCGATTTTGGCGATTTCCGAATTTTTTAAAAAAGGTAGGAATCCGGCCAGCACATAAAACCACACTTCATAGCTCAGACTCCAGAGCGCAGCATTGGCTGAAACCGTTGGTGTTACAAAGCCATTCAAAAATAGCAGCGAACCAATAAATTCCATCATGTCTACATTATAGTCAGTCCGGATCATCATGCCAAAACTGTGTTGAAAAGCATGAGTATGGCTGGCAAATAATAGTGGAGCGAGTAGATAGAGAACCAGGGTCAACCCCATGGCAAACAGAAAGGGTAGTAAAATTCTGCTGCAACGCTGTCGAGCATAACGGTGCAGATTGAACTGACCATGCTGATGAATGTTGTGCTGGATCGAATAGCCGATCAGATAGCCACTTAAGGCAAAGAAAATCATGACTGCAGCCTGTCCAAGCAGGCGTATCCATGAATAAATGCTGGTATCGAAAGGCGCAATAAATGCCTGAAAGCAATGACTGAATAACACCACAATGGCACTGATACCCCGTAGGCTCTCAAGCTGTAAGCTGAAATAGGGCGAGAGCGTGTTCGGGGCAGGGTGAATCATCGCTAACCTATAATCTGAATGGTACTGGCGCCTGCACCAACAGGCTTGACCTGAATCTGTACTGGAATCCGTTCATGCATTTCCTGAATATGTGAGATTACGACCACTTTACGTCCCTGACTTTGTAACTGATCAAGTGCATTCATCACCATATGTAATGAAGATGCATCAAGGGTGCCAAAACCTTCATCGATAAAAAGGGATTCTATTTTCATGGAGCCTGAAGCCATATTGGCAATTGCTAAAGACAAGGCAAGGGCGGTCAAGAATGACTCACCCCCAGAAAGCGATGAAACAGAACGGGTTTCACCATCCATATCATGGTCAATAATGGCAAGACTGAGTGAGTTGTCTAAACGTTTTAAGGTGTAACGCTGAGACAGCATCGCGAGTTGCTGATTGGCAAATTCAAGCAAAATATCAAGGTTATATTGCTGCGCATAATCACGGAATTTTTTGCCTGTGGCATCCCCCATAAGACTGGAAATTTTATTCCAGCGATATTCTTCAGTTTGAATTTGCTGAATTTGTTCAGCAAATTGTTTTTGCTTATCTAGGTTCGAGTAGTGAACATCTAACTTGGTCTTAAGTTGGTCACGCTGTTCTTGTCGCTCTGCTAAAGCTTTAAGGTTCAGTTCAATGGCACGCTCAATCTGTAAGATTTGTACTTCAGGTTGAGTTTGTAAATGTTGTGCGAGCAGATGTTGTGTGGTTTTCAGGGCGGATGCTGCATCGACCAAGGCATGTTCGATATCTTTAATATGTTGACGTAGTTTTTGAGTTTCTTCAGTTGAAATGAGGCTTAATTGTGAAATCAAAGCATGATTAAAATCTAAATTTTGATTTAACCAGTGTTCGATTTCTAAAACACAAGCATGATGCTGTGTTTCAAGTTGAGCCAACTGAATTTTGAGTTGATCAAGCTGCCGTTGTTGGCTATCAAATTGTTGACGAGCTGTTTCGAAACTTTGTTGTATTTTCTGATATTGCAGCTGTAAATTTTTACGCTGTTCATCGTGTTGAGTCAGCCATTCATGTGGTTTATCGACCCAAGTTTGAGTCATCTCAAAAATAAGCTGAACGGCAAGTTCCTTGTTCTCTTGTCCTTGACGCTCAAATTCAACTTTATCTTTTTCAGCGATTTCAATCTGATTATTTTTGGCTTGAATCTCGTTATTTTTTTGAGCGAGTAGTTGAGCTTTCTCATTCAGTTGCTGATTTAAAGTCTCAAGATTCTGCAACAGATGCTGACGCTCATGCAATTGTTGCACAATGTGTTGTGCAACAGTTAAGGTTTGCTTATGCCAAGCATTTCGTTGATCAGCAGTGAGCAGGTCTAGAAGGTATTGAATATTCTGTTCAGCTTGTTGAACAATCGACAGTTGTTGTGAGATTTGCTGAATATTTTGGGTTAAATTCCGTTGTGTTTTTTCAACCTCATCGAGTTGTTTGATATTTTCCTCAAGTGTTATTTTTTCTTGTTGCAGGATTTGATTGACTTGAAGCAGTTGTTGTTCAATCTGTTCAGATTGTTGGGTTAAGTTTATTTGAATTTGGGTATTTTTGAAGCTTTGATAAAGCGCCTGTTCATGCTGTTGATGTTGAATATTTAAATCATCGAGACGTTTTTGCTGTTCGCTCAAAGATGCTGTTTGCTGTGTGTGTAATTGCTGAATCTTTTGCCAAGCATTAAAACTGTCTTGTTCGATTTGAATCGCTTGCTGCTCTTGTTGCTCTTGCAAATTGACGAGCTCACTCGATAGTGCAGAAAGATCAGTTTTAAATGGATGATGTAAACTGCCACAGACTAAACATGCTTCTCCATCAATCAATTGCTCGCGTAATTTCTCAATATTTTCAGCATGTAATAAGCGCTGTTGTTGCAGCATGCGTTGTAAGTTTTCACGTTCAAGTTTATGGGTTTGGTATTGCTGTTCTTGCAAATCAACTTGGATTTTACTTTGGGCACTCTGCTGTGCGAGCGCATTGCACGTTGTTTGCAGTTGATGCTGTTCAGAGCGTTGTTGTAGCCATTGTTTAAATTGATTTTGAATTAAACTGAATTGATGTTGTTGCTCCAAATTTTTTGCCTGATCGCGGCGAAGTTCTAATAGTTGGTGATCAATTTTTTGGTCATCGCCATACTGTTGTTGTAGTGATTCCAATTGCTGCTTTTTCTGACTTAAATCAGTTCTAGCAGAAGCAATATCGCCATATTGTTTTTCAAAACTTTGGTAATGCTGAATAAATCGTTGTAACTGTGTGAGATGCGCGGAAAGTCCATCATCTAAACTGCTTAGTTGCATCGTTTGATTCAACTGTTCGGTTTGTTTTTGCTGATCTGACTTGAATTGCGCTAATTCCTTGTGTAGCTGAGTTTGTACAAGGATTAAGGGCTGTAACTCTTTTTGAAACTCGTCCAATACAGATTTTGCTTTAACAAACTGTTTACCAATGAATTCACGTTCTTGAATACAGTGACGGACTTGGTCAATACGGTGCTGATGGGTGTGTTCAAAATGCTGTAGCGCTTTGAGTTGTTCATCAATCTGTTTAAATGCAGTCTGTTTTTGCTCAAAAACTTGCTGAATGGTATGAAACTGTAGTTCAGTACTTTGAATTTGAGATTTTAACCGAGCTAATTCTGTTTGTGTTTTTTCTTGCTGGATCATACTTGGACGGATGGATGCAAAAACTTCGAGTTGTTTTAGACGGCCACGTTCTGTATTCAGTAAATCAAATTTTTGTTGTTGCTCCACATGCTGACGCTGTCGTTGCTGAACATCATTTTCCAGCTTTTGCTTTTGTTCAAACCATCGCTGGTTTTTTTCGAGTGCCGATTTTTCTTGTTCTAATTTTTTGTATTCAGTACAGATTGTATTGAATTGATCGCTTATAGTCGCTAAATCTTCTTCCGACAAAGTCTCGATATCACCGAGTCTGACTTCTAAAGCTTTGCGCTGATTGGCGATTTCCTTGGTTTTTTCATATGCCAATTGACCAATTTTGCCAAAAATACTGGAGTTGGTCAGATATTCGAGCAGTTCACCACGTTCAGTATCCCGTGATTTTAAAAATGCGGTCACTTCAGATTGAGCCAATAAAACGGCACGGGTAAATTGCTCAAAACTCAGCTGAGTAATTTGCAGAATTTTAGCTTCTACCGCTTTAGCTTTATCGGCAAGAATATTGCCATCACTCAGACATTTCAGTGAACGTTGCACACTTTGCAATTTGCCTGTGGGATTTTCTCGTGCACGTTTAATTTCCCAACGAGCTGAATATACTTTTTGATTTTGTGCAACAAAACTTAGTTCGGCAAAACCAATGCCTGTACCGCGACGCAAAACAGTTAATGGGGAATTGGTGAGAAGTTCAGAACCATCGATATCAGTCAGTTTGCCATCGCTATCTTTTAAACGAGGTACACGATTGAACAGTGCCAAACACATTGCATCCAGAATCGTGGACTTTCCGGCACCTGTTTTACCGACAATTGCGATTAAGCCTGCACTGGCAAGTGGATTGCTTTCAAAATCAATAAAATGTTCACCTGCAAGCGATGCCAAGTTTTTTATACGAATAGATAAAATTTTCATGGCATATCCTTATGGTGTTTCATTAGCATCAATATTTTTTTCCGCCTCAATAATCAGGCTGAGGAAATCTTTCAGCACCGAATCATCGGCGCTGTAACCCTGTTTGAGCCAAAGCTGTTCAAATAGTCTTTTGGGTGTTGGCGGCTCTAAATGGATCTTCTGAGCTTGTGCATCATCAAGATTAATAGCTTGATATTGACGTGAAATGCGCACCAGTCGATAGCGGTTCGGCGGAAGTGCATCTTCAAAAGTTTGTCTTAAATTGGGTGGAGGAGGCGTTGCCGTATGATATTCAATATCGATATATTCACGTTGATCAATTGCTTCAATTTCCCCATGTTCAAGGGTTCGAATCTGCTCAAAGATTTCATTGAGTTCACCACGGAGTCGATGCAGGCGGACACTGCGTGGAATAAGCAAAGCTTCAAACTGAAAACGTGCCTCATCTTCTAATTGAGGGTCAATCCTGACTTCAACTATTTGATGCTTATAATTAATCTCACTAAATGACAGCGGAATTGGGGAGCCACTATAGCGAATATGCGGCTGACCAACCTTTTGTGGTTTATGCAAATGCCCCAGCGCGACATAATCAATCATGTCATCAAACAGCGCCGTCGACAGGGCCTCTTCATTGCCGACAATAATCGGACGTTCAGAGTCGGAGGTCTCACCACCTTGCATGTGCGCATGTGACATTAAAATCAGTGCCTGATGTGGCTGTTTGCGGGCTTTGGCTTCAGCAATCAGTTGTTGATGCAGATAACTGATCGCGTTCTGATTATTGTTGGTATGTTCATTCAGTCCGGTAATTTCGGCACTGCGTAAATAGGGCAGGGTCAGACACCAGGCGATGATATTTTTATCCTGATCATAAATAGGAATAAGTAGACGATCCAGGTTCAGGGTATTTTCTGCAGTGCGGCCTACGATTCCCACAGCTTTGGCATTGAATTTGGCCAGCAAGGGTTCAACCTGTTCAATCCGGTAACCGGAATCATGATTGCCTGCAATCATCAGGGTCTGCATATGTGGCGCCAGATCGTGGGCATCGGCCAGAAACTGGTACAGCTGTCTTTGCGCACTGGAAGCGGGATTGATCACATCAAAAATATCGCCGGCAATCAGCAAGGCATGCGGTTGCTTTGCTTTAATTTGCTCAAGTAGCCAAGTCAAAAACTGCGCATGTTCAAATTCACGGTCATGGTTATGGAAAAATTGTCCCAGATGCCAATCGGAAGTGTGAAGAAAATGAACTGCCATGTAATGAACCCCAAGATATCTGCCTTGCTACTATAGGAAAAAGCACAGGTAAAAATCTACTTGAAATCGATATTTCAGTGAATTGTTTGTGATTTGGAGGCTGAATTTATTTTGATCAGTATGGATATTAATGGACGGTTGTATCCAGATCATCAGATATTAAAGGTTCTGCAAGCCCTCAGATTTTAGAAATAGGGATTTTAAAAAATAAAAACCGACGATTCGAGTGATGATGAAATCGTCGGTCAAATTTGTGTTACATGAAGATTTTGGCTGCTATTCAAAATTTCCCTGTACACTGGACTTATTGCTTTAGCTCTAAAGGTCAGCAAAAATTCGTGGATGCCAGTCCAAATTTTTGTACCTTGTACCCTATATAACGTCACCCTGTAGTGGATGGTTGACAATAAAATGAAAAAAAACCTGATTTTTTTTATACTAGCTTGTTGAAGATCACTGAGTCATGCATATGTTGCCGCTAAGTCGTTATTTTATCTGGTTTTTCGTTATATGTTTTATTTTTACCTGTATTTGCGGTGTACTCGCAGCCTTGCTGCCGATGGGCATGGGTGCAGTCTTGACGATTGTTCCGTATCTGGTAGCCATGATTTGGGTGCTTTTTAAATTTTTAAAACAGCAAAAACGTGCCCCGACCCAAGCAGAGCGTAAAAAATTCACCCTCGGGTTTAGCCTGATTTACTGGGGCTATAATTTATTATTTCTCTTGCTCGGTATTGTTATCGCCACCCGTTCCAATCCGAATGCTTGGCAGAACTTTCTGTTGTATCTACAGCAGCCACAATTTATGAGTATTGTGCTGATCATGTTCCTGATGATCGCAATTCCGCTGTATCTGCTGACCTACTGGTTTTATGGCAAGCAGGCCCAGCGTATGGCAGAGAAAATGTTTGGCCATCCACCTCAGTGAGTATAGATGAATCATTGTGTGACGACTGATCTTCATAAATTGATTGAATGATGAAAGATACAAATTCTCCACTACAAAGATCTTCTCGGTTTAAAAAGCTAAAGATGAGTGGCGTATAATTTAAATCAAGAAAATAATAAGGCGAAGAATGACGAATGTATAAACCTGTAGTGCTGGTGACGGGAGCGAGTGGTTTTATTGGCAGTCATCTCGTGCATTTTTTACTGGAACGGGATTATCGGGTGATTGGTCTGACCCGTCAGAAAAATAAACGTGAACCACATCCGGACTTCCACTGGATTAACCAGCTGGAAGAATTAAAACAGCATCAGATTGATTATGTGGTCAATCTGGCTGGCGAAAGCATTGGTCAAGGCCGCTGGACGGCAGCGCGTAAAAAGAAATTGCTGGATAGCCGTTTAGACACCACCAAAAAGGTTTTTGATTATTTAGAAAAAAATCAGATTAGACCGAAACGGATTATTTCAACATCAGCGGTTGGTTATTATGGTATTGATCCGACAGAGCGTTGGGAACAGGTCTGCACGGAGCAAAGTCCGCCACAAGATATTTTTATGTCTGAACTCTGTGCGAAGTGGGAACAGCTGGCCTTGTCCTATACTAACCAGAACACCAAGATTGTTCGCTTTGCGGTGGTATTTGGTAAAGGTGGCGGGATTCTTCCGCAGATGCTATTGCCGATTAAGCTGAATCTGTTCGGGCGAATTGGTCATGGACGTCAGCCAGTGACCTGGGTGCATCTAGAGGATGTACTGCGTGCGATTGAATTCTTGATGCTCGAGGATACAACCGAGCAGATCTTTAATGTGGTCGCGCCAGAAAAAAGCAGTCAGGCCCAGTTTGCACGAACTGCGGCCCAGATTCTGAAGCGCAAACCCTTACTTCCACTACCCGCATGCAGTCTGAAAATGATGCTGGGAGAACAGTCACAACTGGTATTAAACGGTCAGTATGTACAGCCCAAAGCCTTGCAGGAGGCTGGATTCCAGTTTCATTATCCAACCCTGAAAGAAGCACTGAGCAATATTCTAAAGCACTAAACGACTGGGCTCTAATAAACGGACAGGATCATAAGGAGCTGGATCAACGATTGGCATTTGTTTAAGGATGAGTTGAGCGAGTAGTTTGCCTGATGCCGGCCCCATGCATAAACCATTCCGGAAATGTCCAAAATTGGCCCAAGCATTGTGTAGCTTGGGAATTTTGCCAATATAGGGAATACCATCGGGTGAGCTGGGTCTTAATCCGGCCCATTGCTTGACCAGCGGAAAATCTGCCAGTTCCGGTACCATCTCGATGCACGCCTGTAAAATATCCTGCCGAATTTCGGCAGAAGGCGAGGTGTCAAAACCGACCTGACGCATACTGGAACCACATAAAACATGTCCATCCTGACGTGGAATCAGGTACATCACCTTATGCATGCACATGGTCGGCAGCCAGTTTTTTGGCGTTTTAAACAGCAGCATCTGGCCCTGAACCGGCTGTACCGGAATTTCCAAACCAAGTTGCTGTGACCAGTGTTGCGACCATGCTCCGGTTGTGAACACATACTGATCTGCCTGAAAAATCCGGCCATGTTCATCTGAGATACTTTTTACACAGCCTTGCTGAATATTGAGCCGAGTGATTTTACAATCTTCTTGCCAGGTGACACGAGGATGATGCTTCAAATAGCGAATGATCGACTGTAATAACCGTGGATTACGGATATTGGCCAGTTCAGGAAAATAAATCGCCTGTTTAAACTTGCTATTATCAACTTTGGGATTGATCTGTTGCAGTTTAGCCTGATCAAGTAATTCGGCCTGTTGCTGCGGCTCTTGATGTGTTGCGGCATAACTTAAACCGATTTCAAAATCGGCTTCATCAAAAATCAGCATACCTGTTTCATGAATCTGGAAATCGATGCCAGTGAAAGGTTGCAGTTTTTGATTCCAGTCCTGATACATGGGTTTGGCATGTCGGGCCAAAGCATTTACAGCAGTGGGATAACGCCACGGATACATCGGGGAGAGGATACCTCCTCCAGCCCAGGAGGCAGCCTGTCCGGCGGCCTGCTGATCAAAAAGAGTAACAGAACATCCCTGTTCAAGCAGTTCCAGCGCCGACATCAAACCGGTGATGCCAGCGCCGACAATGGCAATATGCATTGCGCCGAAATCCTTTTACTTCATGTCTTTCAGTTTAAGCGCAGCTTCTTCAGCAAAATAGGTCCAGATACCATCTGCACCGGCACGACGACAGCTCATCAATGATTCTAAAATGACGCTATCAGATAACCAGCCATTTTGAATTGCCGCAGCCAGCATCGCGTATTCGCCACTGACCTGATAGACAAAGGTTGGTACGCCAAAAGTGTCTTTGACTTCGCGGACGATATCCAGATAAGGCATGCCCGGTTTAACAATCACCATGTCTGCACCTTCCTGAATATCCAGCGCAATTTCATGCAGGGCTTCAGCACGGTTACCGACATCCATCTGGTAATTGTATTTATTGCCGCCTTTTAAGTTGCTGGCAGAACCGACTGCATCACGGAACGGGCCATAGAAACTTGATGCATATTTGGCTGAATAGGCCATGATCGAAGTATAGATATGACCATTTTGCTCAAAGGCCTGACGAATCGCACCGATCCGGCCATCCATCATGTCACTTGGAGCAAATACATCTGCACCGGCTTCGGCATGGCTCAAGCCCTGTTTAATCAGGCACTCGACCGTTTCATCATTTAAGACATAACCGTTCTCATCAATAATGCCATCCTGACCATGCGTGGTATACGGGTCTAATGCGCCGTCAGTAATCAGCACCATTTCTGGCAGTTCTTTTTTCAATAAACGTAAGGTGTTTTGCACCAGACCATCTTCACGCCATGCGGCTTCTGCAGTCAGGCTTTTATCTTCTTGTGGGGTGACGGGGAATAGCGCCAGTTTATTGACACCGAGTTCCAGCAGACGTTCTGATTTTTTTAACAACAAGTCCGCTGACAGGCGCTGGATATTCGGCATACTTGGAATATCTTGGGTCTGGTTTTTTCCTGGCAGGACAAATACTGGATAAATGAGATGATCTGCCGCGAGATGGGTTTCACGAACCATCGAACGTAAATGTTCATTTTTACGAATACGACGCATGCGAGTTGCAGGAAACGCGGGACGATTGAACGTATAAGTCATAAAAATCTCAGTAATCAGTATTAAACTAGGCCTCTATTGTAGCCCTAACTCAAATTTTTGGGCATAAATTAGCGGTTTTTTATTGTGGTGGATTCGGGCAAAGTGATGAGTAAGACAGAGAGAAACTGGACCGGTAATATACATCTGGGCTCGAAAGTGGATATTGATGTAGTCCTGAACCAGCTGGTACATGCTTTTAATAGCTCTCCTTTTTTTAAGCATAACGGCATGACCATGCGGGTGGTCGAGGGCCAGATTGAGGCCTATGTAGAAATGCAGGATTTCATGATTGGTAATGTGGCTTTCCAGATTCTGCATGGCGGTCTGGCTGCAACTGTACTGGATAGCGTCGGTGGTATTGTGGCCATGGGCGAACTGTATAAAAAAGCTGAACCGGAAACGATTGCAGATACCATTAAAAAAGTGTCGCGTCTGGCGACGGTCGATATGCGGGTGGATTATCTGGCGCCTGGACGTGGCAAATATTTTATTGCACGTGCAGAAACCTTACGTTTGGGGCGTAAGGGCTGCACCATGCGCATGACCATGGTTAATGATGAAGATAAGGCGATTGCAACAGCGATTGCGTCTTATGCCTATTAATGAAATCGTGAATTGAGGAAGCTAAAAAGCACTGTTTAACAGTGCTTTTTTATGATGATCAAATATGAACCTTGAAGATTTAGAGATCAGATTTAGCCCGTTTCAAGGCATTTTGCCATTTGGCTAAATGCATTTCTCTTTCGTCATTTTGCATTTTGGGTTCAAAAGCACGGTCCAGCTGCCAGGACTGGGAAATTTCATTCAGGTTTGAAAATACGCCAGCTTTTAATCCGGCCATAGCGGCCGCGCCCCAAGCAGTAGCTTCCTGCATTTTCGGACGCAGTACCGGTACATTCAGAATATCGGCCTGAAATTGCATCAGCATGTCATTGCTGCTGGCACCACCATCAACCCGCAGTTCTTTAAGAGGATGTGCAATATCAGATTGCATCGCACTGAGCACATCCGATACCTGAAAGGCGATTGATTCTAATGCGGCACGAGCGATATGCGCTTTGGTCGTACCGCGTGACATGCCACAGAGTAAGGCACGTGCTTCACTATCCCAATGCGGCGCGCCCAGTCCGGTAAATGCGGGAACCAGAACCACGCCGTCACTATGCTCGACCTGATGCGCCAGTTTTTCCACATCACTGCTTTTTTGAATAATTCCGAGGCCATCGCGTAACCATTGCACTACAGCACCAGCCATAAATACGCTGCCTTCGAGCGCATAAGTAGTTTGGCCTTGGGCTTGCCAGGCGAGAGTAGAAAGCAGCTTGTTCTGGCTAAGCTGAATGTTATGTCCAGTATTGAACAGCATAAAGCAGCCAGTACCATAGGTGTTTTTTGCGCTACCCACCTCAAAACAGGACTGGCCAAAGAGTGCAGACTGCTGATCCCCCAAAATTCCGGTAATGGGAATATTGGCCCCAAGTAAGCCAGAAGCAGTGTCAGCGACATAACAATCAGAAGAGATAATTTTCGGCAAGACCGAAGCAGGGATATTAAACAGCTCGAGTAGCTCTTCATCCCACGACTGTTGCTGCAGATTCATCAACATGGTACGAGAAGCGTTACTGGCTTCAATGACGTGCTCTGCGCCTTGGGTCAGATTCCAGATCAGCCAGCTATCGATAGTACCAAATGCCACATGGCCTTGTTCAGCGAGTGGCCGTACTCCCTCAACATGCTCTAAAAACCAGACTAATTTTCCCGCACTAAAATAAGGATCAATCCATAAGCCTGTTTTTTGCTGAATTTTGGACATTAGGCCTTGTTCAATCAGCCGGTTACACCAATCAGACGTACGACGATCTTGCCAAACGATTGCCGGAGCGAGCGGTTTGCCGTTTCGACGATCCCAGACTACAGTGGTTTCACGCTGGTTAGTCAGGCCAAGGGCTTTAATATCTTTTGCCAGAATACCTGCAGTTGCTAAAGCTTGTTGTATCACAGCAATCTGTGAGCTCCAGATTTCCTGTGCATCCTGTTCTACCCAGCCCGAATGTGGGGTGTGGATATGCGTTTCACGTTGAGCCGTTGCCTGAACTTGTCCATGTTCATTAAAAATAATAGCCCGACTTGACGTAGTTCCCTGATCCAGGGCCAGAAGGTAGCTCATAATTTTTCTGTTATTTGGCTTGAAAAGTAAAATATTAGCGCAATAATGTAATTAAGCGCATCAAGTTGTTTAAATGTTCAGAAAATACATCGTAATTTTTGACATTTATGCTATGATTGCCTTGTACTTTGGGGGTGTTTCTGGCTTCGACGCTGGTGATGAAACTCATAGATGCATGCCGAGAGCGCATTTTCTCTCGTAAATCAAATTTGCATTTTTTAGTCGCAAACGACGAATCATACGCTCTAGCTGCCTAAGGGCAGCTTGTCCGCCTCTCCGAATACTTGTGGTTAGAGAGTCCGACTGAAGCGCACGCACACAAGTCCGTATAAAGCCAAGCCTCGGGGCTTTGTACTAAATCAAGAGGATCGCGATTTGTACCCTGTTCGTCGGGTCACAAAGAGTTAAAATAATAGACGATATCTAAGCATGTAGTATTCTCGAGCGTAGTGCTGGCGGACGCGGGTTCAACTCCCGCCACCTCCACCAAATACCTAACAAAACATGGCAAAATATGCCAAGTTTTAAAACGAAAAGGCTTGATTCTAAAGGGATTGAGCCTTTTTTCTTGCCTAAACATAACTAAATATAACTAGCTACAGTGTACATGCACCGTGTACACTGTCTTGTACATTGCAAGATTTATTGAATCCGTTGGTGTACAAGCCATGAAAAGAACAGAAATTAAACGTAGACCGTTATCAGATACCGTACTGGCTAACCTTGAACCCGAATCAAAAGAGTATAGGGAGCTGGACGGCGAAGGCTTATATTTCCGTGTAAAGCCTGATGGTAAAAAAGCATGGTTATTCAGATATAAAAAAGCTGATGGGAAATGGTCATGGCTTGGAATAGGTACTTATCCTGAATTATCGGGTAAGGGTGCAAGAAAAAAAGCATCTGAGATAGTTCAAGACATTTCGCACGGCGATAATCCAATCATTACCAAACAAGAACGCAAGCGCAAAGAGCTTGAGCAGAATAATGCTACCTTTGAAGTATTGGCTCGTGAATGGCTGGACACAAAAGCAAATACTTGGGTACATGACACCATGATAAGAAACAAGGGTGCATTAGAAAAACATATATTCCCGATTTTTGGGAAACGCTTGTACACCAGCATAAAGCCTATTGAATGGATGAATCATTTAAAAGGTATTCAACAAAAGCAGGGAATCTATGAACAAGTAAATCGAGTTCGGGCTATGTGTCGTGATATATACGATTTTGCAAAGGTGACAGGCCGTATTGATTACAACCCATTAGAGGGGCTGCAAAAGTTCCTACAGCAGGGCATTAAGCAAAATATGTCGCATGTGAGTGAACAGGAGTTCCCAGCACTACTTAGGGCAATCAATAATTATCCAACTATGGACGTTCGGATGGGATTGCAGCTTTTAGCTATGTTGTTCTGCCGACCTACCGAGCTAAGAGAAGCCAAGTGGCAGGAGTTCGACCTAGATCAAGGGGTGTGGAATATACCAGCCGAGCGTATGAAGAAACGCCGTGAGCATATCGTACCTTTATCCACTCAAGCATTAGCAATATTAAAAGAGTTGCAGACCTACCAAACTAATTCAGATTATTTATTTCCGAGCAGATCGGATAAGAGTAAGCCAAAGTCAGACACCGTTTTCATTATGGCTTTGCGCCGTATGGGGTATGAGGGCAGACAGACACCGCATGGATTTAGGCATATTGCCAGCACCTTATTAAACAATCGTGGTTTTGATGAACGTCATATCGAAGCAGCACTGGCACACGTAAAGGACGGTGTAGCAGGGGTGTATAACAAGGCTCAATATTTAGATGACAGAGCCAATATGATGCAATGGTATGCGAACCATTTAGAAGAAATTGCGGATCAGAGCATTATTCAATTTAAAAAGGCGAAGTGACAAGACTTGTCGCACTACTAGCCAATAAATGCACAAATATAGGGAAATATAGATTATATTTGTTTTGCTAGGTATAGGCAGGCCAGCCGACAAGCAAGTACCCAACTTGTTTACCTAGTCATCTTTGGGGGTGCTGTGGGAGGCATTGATTTTGAATTTAGAATTTTTAAATAAACAGCAGGCCATATCTTATTTTAATAAACAAACTGATTTAAATATAGATAGAAGAACCTTTTTAATCTACTGTTTAGAAAATGAAATTCCTATTAAATATAAGGCAATTACTGACTTCAAAGCAATTGCAGGCTTTTTTATAAATGCTGATGAGTACACACAGCTAAAAGAACATCAAAGTATCGAGGTGGATTTTGAGGAAAGAGAAGATAATACTATTTATGCTCAAAAAAGTTTTGATGAGCAATTAAATTTACTAGCTTATAAGTTTTTTAAGAAAGTTTTTCCTAAAGAGTATGATAGCAAAGACCCAATGCTGAAATTAGATACACTCAGAAAGTGCTATGAGCTAGTCAAAGAAAAAGAAGAATACAAAGAATTATTAAGTAAAAAAGATTCTATAGATAGGTTAATTAAAATTAAGAAAGCCTCCTGCATACTATTGTTAGATGAAGATAATGTCGGATTAGTATTTCATGAAGAAAATATATTTTCCGTGAAAAGTGGTATTTATGATTTTTTAGATAGTTCGCTTAGTATCAAAGGGCTTATTCAAGCAGAAATAAAAAACTACCGAGATGGTTTTTACGATAGTTGTATACCAACTGAAAGCAGATTTTTTATTAGTGATAACTTGTTTTATTGGAAGGCTGATAAAAAAGAAAAAGACATATTTGGCAGTTTTTATACAGATGAAATTTTCCAGCAAGGGTTTTTGAAAGCTGATATTGATTTGCTAATCAAAAAGTTATTTCAAAAAGAAAAACCTGTAAAAGAGATTGATATTTTACACCCCAGAACGGCTAACAATGCTTCAAAAATAATTAGTGCCTTGTGTGAATTGAACGGACTAGATATTACTCAACCTTATGGAAATTCCAACAAGGAAATAATGGGTGTGCTTGACCGACTAGGAACACCCTTAAGCAAGGATGTTGTAGGGGATTGGCTAAAGTTAGCTCATGAAAATACCAAATAAATTCTAACTAGGCGCTGGTAAAATCTAACTAGAACTATAAAGATTTAATAAACAACAAACTAAACCCACTATATTTTTGTATAAGTGGGCTTTTTTATGACTATCAAACCAATCCGCGTTCAATTCAAAACAGCTTGTGAGCTACTGGACATAAGCCGTGAATCATTGCGTCATATCGTGCGTACTGACGCAGCATTCCCGCGACCAATCAAAACAGGGGATACCAAACAAGCACCAGTCTATTTTGATTATGCCGAGCTTGTAGAGTGGCATAACAGCCAAAAGCAAAGCCTTGCAGTGATGGGAGCATAAGAACATGAATAGCACCCAATTAAAACAAGTCCTGACTTATCTCAAGCAAGGCAAAACCATTTCACAAGCTGAGGCTATCGACCTTTTCAACTGCTACCGATTGAGCGCAATTATTCAGCGTTTACGAAATGCAGGTTATGACATTGTGACCCATCGTGAGCGCAATTATTCAGGCATCGGCTCACATGCTCGTTATGAACTAATTAAGCAGGTGGCAGCATGAAACCATCTATTAGCTTTGATTTTAATAATAACGGCGTGAGAGTTGTCTTAGATGAGAATAAAGAACCGTGGTTTTGTTTGACTGATGTTTATAAATCCTTAGACATAAGCCGAACTTCTCGTTTATTCCGTGAACTGGATAAAAAGGGTGTGGCGGATTACCACACCCCTACTGGTGGCGGTGTTCAAAAACTCAAATTTATTAATGAGCCGAATCTTTACCGCATCATATTCCGATCCAATAAGCCTCAAGCATTGAACTTTCAAGACTGGGTATTTTCTGAGGTATTGCCGACTATTCGCAAGACTGGAAGCTATTCAGCACGTCAGACCGCTTATGAAGAATTAAACCGCTTATGTATGCAAGAAAAGGTATCTAAGGACAAAGGCACGTTTCACAGTTTAGGTATGCACCGCCGTAAACATGAAAAGCATTTAAACGCCGTCCGTATTGAAACATGCAAAGCAAATTTACAGTTCACTTTTGAAGGGGTAGACCATGAATAAATATGTACACCCTGAGTTTTTCAAAGCGTTTGACCATTACAAAGCAATGCTGGCCCAGTATGGGGAACACCACCCCATCACAGAGCAGGCCCTCATTTTGACCATGCATTACACGCCTGAACATATCAAAGCAGAGATGCACCAAAAGGCCAAAGAACTAAACCTACTACCACCGCCAAGCGGTTACACGGATGACGGCGAACCTATGTACCAGTTAGAGGACATTGCAAAGCATTTCGGCATTTCGTTTGAAGAAGCAGAACAGCGTTTATTGCAGATGATGGATAACCGCCAGCAAGTCGGATTATCAAATGACGGCGTTTTGATTAATTCAGATATTCATATCAACCGTGTGCAGTGAGGTGAAGGCATGAAAGATATTGTACTGGCTTCATATCGCACTAACACCGAGGCAGATATTGAGGCGGATTTAATCGTAAACAATGAGGCTTGTAGTTTTATCGAACTAATCACCGTAGGCGATGGAGTTCAGGCCATTGATGACGGTATGAAGCAACTTATGCAAAACCCTCAAGCTACTGGCGTTATGGTGCTGCATGGGGAGAGCTTACAGCAGCTTATTGATGCTTACTTGAGAGGGGCAGAAGCATGAAAAACAAGTTATTCAATATTGCTAACATGCCCAAGTATGGTTATATTAATCGGGCTTTGGGCAAAATCTCAAAGTTAGCTTTGGTCGGCTATGATTCAAACGGCGCACAGTCCGAAAGGGCTTTTTTTGTGCGTAATATCTCTATGCGTTCGCATGTTATGGCGGAGCTGGAGAGGGACACTTTCGAGTGTGTAGGTATCCGTTTGAGCCTATCGACCAACCCTTTTCAGCTTTGCCACCCTCACTTGGTCGTGAATGGTAAAGCTCCCTTAAATTCAAACGGAGCGCATTCTCATGCCTAATCAAATCAATTCTACAAATACACCTAAAACTTATGATGCTGGCGATATGGCGGACGTGTATAGCGAAATGCTGGAACGCAGTGAACCCATCGGCTATATGCTGCAAGTTTTGCAAAATGAAATAACCCTGCTCCCAGAACTTACAGGATTGGAAGAAGTCTATTTTCAATCAATAACACGGTGCTTTGGTGTACTTGAGCAATTAAGCTACGACAACATGCAGAAATTGGCACAAGGCGAGAAACGACTGAGTGCAGAATGGGAGAAAATGAAAGGGAGTAGTCACAATGCTTGATTATGACCACCCCAAAGAACTAATAACACCCGAAGCTATTTTAGCTGAATGTGAGCAGCTTGTATCGTTTAATGATGCCTATTCATCACATCCATTAATACAGCGTTTTGGCAGTCCTGAGCAACCGATCTATGTTGATGATAGTAACGTCACCATTAATGGCGTTACCTATGAACAGCCTTTGGTTCTGCCTATCTATGATGGGCAAATGGAGCTTGTTCAATGTGCAGTCATGCAAGATGGGCAGCGCGTGGCCGTCATACCTGATGGATTGGCTAGAGGTTTTGCAAGGCATGGCGATTTTGACCATGCCCAGCCTGTCATTATCACATACAGCCTAGAGGCTTTCTTTAAGGTCGCACAGACTGGCTACGCCGTTGTATTGGTGCTACTGCCTACCCTATGCAGCAACCATAAAACAGAACTCAAGCCGTTTGATTTTGAACAAATACAGTTCGTTATTAACCAACTATCACAGGCAGGCTATAAGCAGCTTTACCTACCTGTCAGAATTGAACAAATGCACCTTGAGCCATTTAAAAAGCTGGAGCAAAACACGGCAGTTAGACTGCTATGTCAGTATTTAAGAATCGGTGTAAATCAGTTCCAGATTGAATTAAGCCAGGATGAAAGTGTAAGTGAGGTGCTGGCGTTTATTGATGAAGCTATAGAGGCTTTACCGATAAAAAGTATTTTGCCTAAAGGCCACTTGGCTAAACCGATGAAATGGGAAAACGGACATTTCCACATCACACAGGATGGGCTTTATTTTGTTGATGAAGATAAGAACGGCATAAGCCACAAGCGTTTTATCTCAAGCCCTGTATTGGTCGTTGCAAAGACTAGGGATAATTCTAGTAATAATTGGGGTGTATTGCTCAAGTGGAAGGATGACAACGAGGTAGAACACACACAGGCCCTATCTATGGAGCTATTCCAAACGGACGGCGCAGACCTACGCAAAGCATTGTCTTATCAGGGTGTAATGATTGCACCTGACCAACGAGCAAGAAACCTTTTTCAATGCTATTTAATGAGTTATCAAACAGGTCAATATGCCTTATGTGTGGATCGGGTCGGCTGGCATGATGATGTATTTGTACTACCTCATAAGCAGATCGGACAAAGCAGCAGTGATTTAATTGTTTATCAGGCTAACAATGCCTTAGCTAACCACTATCAAAGCAGAGGCACATTAGAGCAATGGCGAAGCAATGTAGCGCAATTGGCAGAGAATCATAGCTTGTTGGCTTTTTCATTGTGTACGGCCTTTGCTGGACAACTGCTAGACCCTCTTAATCAGCAAGGCGGTGGCTTTCATATCAAGGGCGGGTCATCCAAAGGGAAAAGCACAGCATTAAACCTTGCGAGTTCCGTGTGGGGAAATCCTAAAAACTTCTATCGTACATGGAGAGCAACAGGCAACAACCTAGAGCATACCGCCTATATGCACAATGATGGTTTTTTAGTGCTGGATGAAATCGGAGAGATAGCGAACCCCAAAGAGCTAGGAAACATTGTTTATATGCTTGCAAATGGCATGGGCAAAGGTCGCATGACTAAGCAAATCACAGCAAAGCCTATGCACCAGTGGAAAGTTATATTTTTATCCAGTGGGGAGAAAAGCCTTAAAGACATTATGAGCGAGCAAGGCCAAAAGACTAAGCTGGGACAAGAAATACGCTTGGCTGATATTGATATAGATCAGTCTGAGTACGGTATTTTTGACAGTATAGACTTTGCAGAGGATGCACCAAAACAAGCAATTGAACTGAGTAAGCGCATGGCAGACTGCTACGGCGTGGCTGGCATTGCATGGCTTGAGTATCTGACCAGCAACAAAGGCGAGCGCATGGACGAAGCTAGAGAGCTTTTAGACCAGTATCGCCAAGTCTTAACCGTGAACCAGTCGCAAGGGCATATTGTCCGAGTGGCTAACTACTTTGCATTGGTGGCAACGGCTGGGGAGCTGGCAACAAAGGCCAATATTACAGGCTGGAAAGCAGGCACAGCATTTAACGCCGTACAAAAGGTATTTAATCAATGGCTGGGCAGTTTTGAGCAGGTCGGAGATTATGAGAATCGGGAAATTGTGACCCATGTTAAAGCATTCTTTGAGGCGAATGAATCAAGTCGTTTTGAAGCCATTACACCCGATCCCGATCATATCGAGCGTATCAATAACCGTGTCGGCTACTGGAAGATAGAGAACGGCGAAAAGATATTTTATGTATTGCCTGAGCAGTTTAAAAATGAAGTCTGCAAAGGTTATGACAGTCGCAAAGCAGCAAGGGCCTTACTAGCTTACAACCTACTTGAGCATGACACAGGCAAGACCAGCAAGACCGCAAGAATCCCATCACGAAAAAACGCAGTGAAGGTTTACGCCGTCAAAGAGGCTATTTTTAGCTGGGAATAGTAAAAAACGAAGGTAACAGAGGTAACACAGGTAACAACCGCATGAATAAAGGCTTACAGGCGTTACCTATTGAAAATGGTAACAGGTAACAGAGGTAACAAGTTCTAAATTTTCCCTCATTTGTTACCCATGTTACCCATCGTTACCCAAGCAAAAAAATATAGGTAACACCCTGAAACGCTGTCATAGCAAGGATATTACCCATGTTACCTATGTTACCCATGAAAAATAGACATTCTGAGAAAATTAGAGAGATTTAAACCAATGCCAAACGTAAACAAAGTGACTGTAATGGGTGTATTAGGCCGTGACCCTGAAACTAAACAATTTCCCAACGGTGGCAGCGTTACGACATTCAGCGTTGCAACTACCGAGTTTTGGAAGGACAAGACCACAGGCGAACGTAAAGAGGCCACAGAATGGCACAGAATCACCACTAACAACCGATTAGCTGAGATTGCGAGCAAGTACCTCAAGAAAGGCGGAAAGGTTTATATCGAAGGCTCATTGCGTACAAGGAAGTGGAAAGACAATAAAGGAGCGGATCGGGAAGTAACCGAGATTCGAGCCGATGAGCTGCAATTGCTTTAATCGAAGCTCCCTAAATATGGGGAGCTTTTTTTATTGGATAAAACACTTCTTTCATAGGGTGAGTTTCACAAAATCATTTCTTTCATAGGATTGTTTCGCAAATTGAAGAAATGGAATGATTACACCCCTATTTTGTCTAGGTACGTCTAGCAAAATCCGTATCAGTATGTATCAGTAAATGGCCTTAAATCTTGCATGACAAGCCTTGTATATTTGTTTGACAAGATACTGATAAAAGTACCTATAAAAATGCACTCAAAACCAAGCTATATAAGGCATACGGCGTTTTACTTAGATATGCAGCTCGTCAAACTACGTCCAACAAGAAATGCGGTTTTGTCATGCTACGTCCTGCTAAATTTTGCTTTACAGGGTACTTGTAAGAAATGCCACCTATGCCAATTACAGCAAGGCATACAGCGATTTAATAACTTTGATTCTGTATAGCTACGTAAAGCAAAGACCCCCTATTTTGTATAGCTACGTAAAGATTTTCTTGTTTTACAGCACCACATGAAAAAGACCATTAAAACCATGCTCAAAACTAAGCACAGCAAGGTTTACGCCGTTTTTGAGGAATACCTATCTTGTAAAACTACGTAAAACAAATATCAGGTTTTATCAGGTTTAACCAATCGAGTGATGACGGCTAACCAGTGGGGGGAGTTCATAACTTATGGATTGACCCAAAGCGGAGACCACTCAAAACCGCACCAGCAAAAAAAATTCTGTTTTAGCAAATAGGTTAAAGTTGTTAAAGTTAAAAAATCACTGCAAAGGCTTATATATAAAGGATTTATCTAGTTATAAGTCGATTTTCAAAAGTTAAAATGATGTTAAAGGTACTTACTATTGCTTACAGCTACGGCGTTCTAAATGTCAGGTTTTGTCAGGTTGTAAACTTAGTATTACTTAGTATTTATGCCGTTTGCAATGTTAAGTTTTGATAAGTTCTGACTAACATTTACTAACAGGTGCAGCGTTTTAAATAACAGGTTTTGACAGGTTATCAATGTCAAGTTTTGACAAGTCCGAGCAGCAAGTGAAAAGTAGTATTTTGCAGTAATCCAAACCATAACAATTGATAACAGCATGGCATTTTTGAATATTAGGTTTTATAAGGTTTTGCATTTTTAAAGCAGTCCGCAAAACTAACATTTACTAACAGTAGGACAGCGCAATTTTGCGTTGTGTTTCGTGACAACTACGCGCGCGCACGCGAGGGATATATTCATTGTGGTTTTAAGGCTTAAAATCCCAATAGAATTACAGCGTGATTATTCGTGCGGTTTACTGCTACAAATAGCCTGAACATAGGACTACCCCCCACTGGGGGATATAAGCAAAATTGCGTTGGTTAATGAACTACGAAACTTTCGTACAGTCACACAGTGTGGGTATGGTCAAGATGACCACGCCTAAAAGCCAAGACCGATAGTGAAATTCCGCTATCGCTATGCCCATGCTCAAAAGTGAGCAACGGCATTCACTGAGCGAAAAATTGCGTTGAGTGGGTGCGTCAAAATATGGACAGACCTCAAAAGTGAGTTTTGCATGTGACTATCGGTCACTCACAAAGATAACCCCAACTTTGGGGGCATCTCTTAACTTCCATCACTGATGAGAGTTTAAAACAATGGTTATCCTCAAAATTGAGGTTATCCCTTAACTACCTTTAAAGTGTAGTAGCGGATCGGGAACATTTACCCCATTGGGGGATATGCTCAAATTTGAGCGCATCTAAACAACCTAGCTACTTAATCAACTACTTGGACGGCTAAGTTAATTTAGGATTACGTTATCGTTTCGGTAATCGCCGAAACCCATGCAAGTGACCAGCTCAAAGATAGTTAGTGAGTAACTGAGTTACTTAAAGTCACTCAGTCAATATGCTCAAAATATCGGGCTACCTGAGCCACAAAAAAGAAGAGCAGCGAAAAAACACAGCAAACCGCTATACCATCAAGCAATAATCAAGAAAACGCGCGGGCGTGCGAGGGGGAGTGTTTTTAACTCCTGAGTTCGTCACCCAGCATGACAACTAAACTCAGAGAAAATAGCCTAGCAACAGATAATCTGTACACTGTGGTGTACACTGGGATTTTTGTATAAATATTAAATTATATAAAACAGCTATTTAGCAAATTTGTTCAATTGACGCCACCCAAAATTCTTGTTATAAATCAGCCGCTTATTTAAGTGGCTTTTTTATTGCCTAAATTTTATAAGCGATTTAAAAAATCAAATCAAAACTAGAGCGAATACGCTCAATCAATAAATGCTTCGACTCTGACAAATGGGTATTTTTACGTACCATCAATTGGGTCTGAGCCATGTTGCACAGCTCGGAATCAATAGTTAAAGCAACGGCCTGACCTTCTTTTACTGCATCTGCGATATCTGCATAGCGCATGGCGGAAATCCCATGTCCAGCCACCACATAATTTTTTAAGGCATAAATAGAATTGGTGGTCAGACCAATATTCAGGTTCACTTGTAAGCGCACCATTTCACTGTCGAGTAGCTGACGGAAACCATGCCTTACGGGCATTAAGGCAAATTTATAGTCTGAAATTTCGGAAAGACAAATGCGATGCTTGAGCTTGGCAAGAGGATGACCGGCAGGAACAGCCAGAATAAAAGGTTCTGTTTTATGGGCAATGGTGCTGATGTCTATATGAAATGGAGGATTATACGCCAGTCCAATATGCGCCAGGCTGTCCACTCATTAATTCTAACTGGATTTCAATATTTGGATATTTATAATGCACATGTCGAAGTACATCATAAATCATGTGTTGCATATAACTTTCACTTGAAACAATGTTCACTTTGCCGAGTTGAGAAGATTGCAGCTGAAATAAACTATCAAATAATTCATTTTCACGATTTTTATTTTCCTTGAAATACTCAAGTACCAGATAGGCGGCTTCAGTCGGAATAATATGCCGACCCTTACGTTTGAACAGGTTTATTTTTAATTCTGATTCAAAGAGTTGAATTTGTCGGCTCATGGCGGACTGTTCAATATTCAGGATATCTGCCGCTTTGCGCATCGAGCCAAACATCATCACCGTATAGAAATAACGCAAACGCTTTTCATTGATTCCGTTCAGTGGCGCAAGGAATTGCAACTTTCTGTCCATAAAAACTCTGATGCTTTTAAAGCATCAGTATGCCGAATAAATTACATTGTTATCAAGTCAGGAGCATGCTTACATGGATTTTGAACAATAAGAAGATCTAGATAAAAAGGAGTTTTAGATGGATTTAATCACCTCCCGTCAACAACGGTTAGACCAGATTTACAAGAAAGTAAGCTGGCGGCTACTGCCATTTTTATTGCTGTGTTATTTCTTTGCTTATCTGGACCGGATCAATATCGGATTTGCCAAGTTACAAATGCAGCAGGAGCTGGGCTTTAACGATGCAATTTATGGCATGGCAGCCGGCATATTCTTTTTAGGTTATGTACTGTTTGAAGTGCCAACCAACCTGTATTTTGAAAAAGTCGGCGCCAGAAAAACCATTACCCGCATCATGATTTTGTGGGGCCTGACCTCCATGTCGATGCTATTTGTCACCACCCCGCAGATGTTCTATGTCTTGCGCTTTTTACTAGGTGTATTCGAAGCCGGTTTTGCCCCAGGCATGATTTTCTATCTGACCTATTGGTATGCTGGTGCACGCATGGCACGCGTGATGGTGATTGTCATGCTGGCCGGGCCGCTTGCTGGCATGTTAGGCGCACCGTTATCTACACAAATTATGAGTACTTTTCATCAGATTTATAATCTTTCTGGCTGGCAATGGTTATTTTTATTAGAAGCTGTGCCGACCGTGCTGTTGGGCTGCGTAGCATACTTTTATTTAACCGATCATCCTTCACAAGCAAAATGGCTGTCCCAAGAGGACAAAGCCTTATTGGTGAAAGAAATTTCCCAGCATCAGTCTGCAAGCGGTCATAGCAATTTTAAAGCGGTGTTGAAAGATCCCTGGATTTATTTCATGGCCTTGGCCTATTTCACCATTATCTGTGGGATCTATGCGATTGGCTTCTGGCTGCCATCTTTATTGAAATCGGGCGGTATCCAAAATTTGCAGATGATTGGCTGGCTGGTGGCGATCCCATATTTATGCGGCGCAATTTTCATGATCATTTTTGCCCGCAGCTCGGACAAATGGCAGGAACGGAAATGGCATTGTGTAGTGCCTACGGTATTGGCCGGAGTCAGCTTGATGTTGTCGGTGATCAGTGCGAATTTCCTGCTGTCCTTTATTGCGATCTGTACCGCAACGGCCTTTATGTTTAGTGCCTATACCATTTTCTGGTCGATTCCATCGAAATACTTAAGCGGTAGTGCGGCAGCAGGCGGAATTGCCCTGATTAACAGTATCGGATTACTCGGTGGTTTTGTCAGTCCAAATATTATGGGCATGGCGCAGTCAATGACCGGTTCCATGCTGGCAGGCTGGTTCACGATTGCTGTGATCATGATGCTCGGAGGCACTTTCCTGATTTATACCTTCAGACTGAAAAAGCAAGCTGCGCCTCAGCAAACAACACACACTGCTCTAATCGTCGATAAATAATCAATCATGCAGCATAGGAAGGATTCAAGATATGAAGAAAATCATCATTGCGGGCTTTCAACATGAAACCAATACCTTTGCCCCGACCAAAGCAAACTACGCGGATTTTGTCCAGGGCGGGGGATTTCCTCCGCTTAGTCGTGACGCAGATGTCCTGAAATTTCGGGAACAGAACATTCCGATTGGCGGTTTTATCCAGCAAGCAGAACAATTCGGTTATCAACTTTTGCCAGTGATCTGGGCTGGGACTTCACCTTCAGCGCATGTAGAGCAGGACACTTACCAGCGGATCTGTGATGAAATTATTTCCAGCATTCAGCAACATCCGGCAGATGCGGTGTATCTGGATCTGCATGGTGCCATGGTCAGTGAACAGGTAGATGATGGTGAAGGCGAATTATTAAGACGAGTTCGCGAGGCCGTTGGTCCGGACATTCCGGTAATTGCCAGTCTGGACTTCCATGCCAATGTCACGCAGGCGATGTTTGCTCATAGTGATGCATTGATTTGCTATCGGACCTATCCACATGTAGATATGGCTCAAACCGGACAACGCTGTGCCCAACTGCTGGATCAAATATTCCGGGGTAAAAAGCTGCACAAGCAAATGTATAAGCTGCCGTTTTTGATTGCGCTGAATGCACAATGTACCGAGCTGGAACCTACCCAGTCTTGTATGAGTTTACTTGAACAGCTAGAGCAAAATAATTCTGTCCAGATGAATTTCACGCCGGGCTTTCCGGCGGCAGATTTTGAGGAATGTGGCGGTTGTATCTGGGGCTATAGTGAAAACGCTGAGCAGTTAGATCAGGCTATGCAAGGCTATATCGCCCATGTGCTGCAACAAGAAGCGCATTGGAATATGGATTTTTTATCACCCGATCATGCCGTGCAGCAGGCACTTCAACTTTATCAACAGCATCATTCGAGCAAACCTGTGGTGATTGCCGATACGCAGGATAATCCGGGAGCCGGTGGTGATTCAAATACGACCGGGATGCTATCGGCGCTACATCGACATCAGGTTAAAAATGCATTGATTGGTCTTATTGTTGATCCCGTGGTGGTGCAGCAAGCCTACCAGCTTGAGCTTGGTCAGCATTTTTATGCGCAACTGGGTGGAACATCGGGTATTGCCGGGGATTCCCCATTTAGCGCTGAATTTAAGATCAAAGCCTATAGCGATGGAAAATTCAGCTATGGCGGGCCTATGATGCATGGTGTTGAGGCGGATATTGGACCGAGTGTATTGCTGGAAATAGATGGTATTGAAATTGCAGTCAGTTCCTACAAAGCCCAGTTGCTCGATCGTAATATGTTTAGAATTTTTGGCGTTGTGCCTGAAGATAAGTCAATTATTGTAGTGAAAAGCTCGGTACATTTTCGTGCAGATTTTCAGGACATGGCTGCTGCCATTTTGGTCGCGAAAGCGCCTGGGGCCATGAAAGCAGACCCGAATGACTTGCCTTGGCAAAAGATTGACCCTGATAGACGGCTTGTGCCGATGGGTGAAAGTCTGGCGCAACGTGATCAGCCATTACGTCGTACGGTCTAATATTTAACTAACATCCAATTAACACCCAAGCGATTGAACAGGCGAGCTCTATCATGATCCAGCCTGTTTTTTTATCAAATCCTCATTATCTGATTCTGTCATAGATGAACTTGACTGACATCGACTTAATCTAGCTAAAAAAAGCGGATATGAATTCAACATCCTTTTCAAACTCAACAAAATACCTATAATTCCAAGTAGAAACTTGTTGTAAATTAAACCTTAGAAAAAAACAAATACAGTTTTGACTTTCTTATTTCAAATTAAACGATTCAATCGGAGATTCTCATTGCGCGCTGCCCGCTATAAAATTTTGCTGATTATCGTATTGCTACTGGCAGTAGGGTTTGCTCTATTTCGCTGGTGGCAGGGGCCTGTGGTGCCTAGTTATACGCTGAGTACCATGCCGCTAGTACAAAATGTTGTCGCAACCGGACGTGTTGCGACGGTTTCGCGTGCCCAGGTAGGCAGTGAAATTAGTGGTGTGGTTCTGCAACGTCTGGTGCAGGAAGGCGATCAGGTTAAACCGGGTGATCTGCTGGTGGTGCTGAAATCAGATGAATTACTGGCCCAAGTCAGACAGGCCGAGCTGGCACTGACCGAATTGGCAAGCAGCCGACGGCCACAGGCTGCAGCAGAACTGGCCAGTGCCAAAGCCCAGTTGGAGCAGGCCAGCCGAGAAGCTACACGTCGACGTAATGCAGAAGTCGGTATCCTGTCGAGGGAAGAAGTCGAACAGGCTGTGGAAGCGGAAAGAGTCGCGCGTAATAATTATGAGACAGCCCGGGTAAAAGCAGTAGCATTGGCTGCGGGTCAAGTTGAAGAAGCATCGCTTCGTGAACAGCTGGCGGTGGCACAGGCGCAATTGGCCAAAACCAAGATTCGGGCGGCGGTCGCCGGCACAGTACTGACACGCGCTGTCGAGCCGGGTGATCTGGTTCAGCCGGGACAAACTTTATTTACCATTGCGTTAACAGGGAATACAGAAATCCGGGTACCGCTAGATGAGCGGAATTTACCGCAACTGGCCTTGCAGCAAAATGCCACTGTAATTAGCGATGCCTATCCGGATCGGTCTTTCCCGGCCCGGATCAATTTTATTGCGCCAAGTATTGACCCACAGCGAGGTACGGTAGAAGTCAGGTTAACTGTAAATCCAGTGCCTGATTTTCTGCGTCAGGACATGACGGTATCGGTGAATGTCGAGACGGCCAAACGAGCGCGGGCTCTGGCTATTCCGAATGATGCTTTAAGTAGTATCAAGGGAAATAAAGCCGTGGTCTTAATGGTACGTGATGGAAAAATACAGCGTCAGCAGATTACTTTAGGCTTGCGTGGCCTAGCCATGTCAGAAGTGAAATCAGGCCTGAGCGAGGGCGATCAGGTGCTGGCAGATGCCGAATCTTCGTTGGAAGATGGCACCAGAGTTCGCTTAAAACCACAACAGAGTTCATTGCAGAATTCTGCTGATACGACCAACAGCAAAAATGAATTACCGGTGAACTTCGATTGAAAAATTTATTCGGGCGGCTCTGGATCGAATGGAAAATCGCGGTCAGTTTTTTGCGCGAGGGTCGCGCGCAGTCCATCATGATCACCATCGGGGTTGCCGTGGGCGTAGCGGTGATCGTCTTTATCACTGCATTGATTCAGGGGCTGCAAGCCAATATTGTCGAACGAACCTTAGGTACACAGGCGCATATTCGCCTATTGTCACCGGATGAAGTCAACCGGATTGTGTCACCTCCCACCGAGACCGTGCAATTATTGCAGGAAGACAAACGGGCACAGCGCCTGCGTTCGATCAACAATTGGCAACAGATTACTGAAACGCTAGACCAGTTACCTGTACTGACCGCCGTCTCGCCGGTGGTGTCTGGGCCGGCTTTTGTACAACGGGGTGATGCGATCGAATCAGTGGCGTTGGTCGGGATGAATCTGGAGCGTTATCAGCAGATCATTCCATTAAAAGAATATTTAATCAGTGGTCAGTTGCGGGTCGGCGCGGATGATGTGCTGATTGGCAGTCAACTGGCCAAAGACCTCGGTGTTCAGGTCGGCAGCAAGTTGCGACTGGATACTGGTCAACAAAATAGTGCTTTGGTGAATATTGCCGGTATTTTTGAACTGGGTGTGCGCGAACTGGATGCGCGTTATGTCTATCTGGATCTCAAGCAGGCACAGTCCTTACTCGGCCTGCCAGGCGGGGTAACGGTGATTGACCTAACCATTGCCAATATTTTTGAAGCAGACCAGGTTGCCGCACAAGTCGGACGCCTGACCTCATTAAAAGCCGAAAGCTGGATTGAAACCAATGCACAACTGATGAATGCCATTACTGCACAAAGCCTGTCGACTAATATGATTATTGTCTTTGTCGCAATTTCGGTGGCTTTCGGGATTGCCAGCGTCATGTCCGTCAGTGTGGTGCAGCGCACCCGAGAAATTGGTATTCTGCGGGCGACAGGTGCAACCCAATCGCAAATCCTGAGGGTTTTTCTGTTTCAGGGCGCAATCTTCGGCTTGCTCGGTTCAGTGCTGGGCAGCATAGTCAGTTATGGCCTGGTGTGGGTATTTAATAATTTTGGGCCGGGATTATTCTATATTCCGATATCGATTGAACTGGTGATATTGGCGCTATTGTTGGCGACATTAACAGGCGTACTGGCTGCAGCGGTGCCATCACGCCGGGCAGCAGCACTCGACCCGGTGGAGGCGATTCGTCATGTCTGAGCAATCTCAGGAAGTTCTGCGTCTGGAAGCGCTGCGAAAATCTTATAATATTGGACAGCCCAATGAGGTTGAGGTCTTGCATGGCATTGACCTGCGCATTGATCGCAACGACTTTGCTGCACTTATTGGCCCTTCCGGTTCTGGAAAAAGTACCTTACTGAATATTCTGGGACTGCTAGATAAACCAACGAGTGGCGAGCTGTATTTGTTGGGACAACCTACCAGTGCGATGGATGATACCGGCCGTACGGCGCTGCGCGGCAACAGCATCGGATTTGTATTTCAGTTTCACCATCTGATTCAGGCATTTAGTGCACTGGATAATATTCTCATGCCTTTAATGATGGCGCATGGCAAACCGAATCAGCAGGCAATGCAACGCGCACGTGATTTACTAGCGGCAGTGGGACTGGAAAAATTTGCCGAGCGTAAACCGAATGAATTGTCCGGAGGACAGCAGCAGCGGGTGGCCATTGCTCGGGCCTTGATTACTGAGCCGGCATTATTATTGGCCGATGAACCTACAGGTAATCTTGATACCCAGACCGCGGCTGATATGTTTGAACTGTTTCGTAAAGTGCATCGTGAACGCGACTGCGCCGTACTTTTGGTCACGCATGATCCGCGCCTGTCCGCCACTTGTGATCGCACCATTAATCTGGTCGATGGCCGGATTGAAAGTGATTCGAGCAATCCGCATCAAGATTAAGCTGTACTGTAAGGAGCCAGGAGGGCCAATTTCCTGAAGCGGAAGACAACGGGATTTCTTATTTAAAACTGCCTTTAAATTATTTCCATGCCTGAGATTGAAATAAACGCGTCATTCAAAAAGGATGTACGCGATTGCCTACATCCTTAAATTTTGATGGTTTAATTTTAATGATTCTGTCTTTCAGGTTGATCTAATCATTGAACGCCGGTAAATCATATCTAATCAAAGCGTCAGGATGAAGCCGAACTTTAATGGCACTGCCGCAAGTTTCCATTTCATCCTGTGAATAAGCCTGATTTCAAAGATTCGATCCGATTTTATTGTTCCAGATTACTTCTCAGCATCCAGGCCGTTTTTTCGTGGACTTCCAGTCTTTGCGTGAGAATGTCAGCAGTCGGCTGATCATTGGCTTCTTCAATGATCGAGAAAATACTTCTGGCAGTACGTGCCACAGTTTCATGTGCATCTACCAGTAAACGTATCATTTCTTCAGCTTTAGGCACACCTTCGACTTCTTTAATAGAAGTGAGTTTCACAAACTGTTTATAAGTGCCGGGTGCTGCAAAACCCAAAGCCCGAATACGTTCAGCAATGACGTCCAGCGCATTCCACTGCTCGGTGTATTGAGTCATAAACATGGTGTGCAGGCTATTGAACTGGGGGCCAGTGACATTCCAGTGGAAATTATGGGTCATCAAATACAGGGTATAACTGTCTGCTAAAAGTCTGGATAAACCATCGACAATTTTGGCGCGATCATCATGCGAAATCCCGATATCAATTTTCATTGCTTTAGATTCTTTTTTAGAAGAGGCCATGCTCTTACTCCTTCAAACTTAACGCGATACGGTGTATTAAAATAAAGTCGGATGTATCTGAAGCCCGAGCCAAGAGATGAAATGATCTCTATGACTTTGTATTTGATCTAACAGGCTAAGAGATTTAAGTGGTTATAAGTTATAGATATTAAATCAATATAAAGGCAGGAAGTTTAGTCATTATGTATAAGCAGGACGCGGGATTGTAACTATTTAAATCTGTCAAATTTTGACCATCTTCAGCGGTAGCACGTTAATTTCTCATAGCAAATTGAACTTCTAAAAAGTCCTAATCATTTCAGGATTGAAACATCGTTTTGGGTTATGACGCTTATTTGTGAGCAAGATCACATATCACCATACTGAATCTTTATTTCGAAATATCTCTGTGAAATTTTAATATTTTATTTTAAATAAATAACTTAGATAAAAATTTAAATCATAAATAAACCCGAAATTTATAAAAAATAACACAATGCTGCCTTAATTAAACAAGGCACTACAAACAATAATAAATCTCTTTCTCAAATGCAGTTATGTTAGGACACAGGCGAAACCAATAACAATATTCCCAGAAGAGCAAAAATGCTTCGAGTCAGCATATTAAGAAGAAATATGAGGCTGATACAGGATCGGCTGTAGCAGATTGACTTGCGGGATGAGTTTGATTGGTCAAGCCATGCAAAATATCAGCTCAAGCGACTTTGAGATAGACCAAAAATATCTGCACTAAACTCAAGCTCAGCAAGGAATACATCATGAAAATTAAGGCCAATAGCCCCGCGACTGGTAAAGACGGTTTAGACAAACAAAATACCAATAAAAAAAGTGAGCAGCTCGACGCATATCGCAGTGATGCGACCGAGCAGGCACTCACCACCAATCAAGGGGTTAAAATTTCCGATAACCAGAACAGTCTCAAGGCAGGCGTTCGCGGTGCGACCTTGATCGAAGATTTTATTCTTCGGGAAAAAATTACCCATTTTGACCATGAGCGAATTCCAGAACGTATTGTGCATGCCCGCGGTGTCGGCGCACATGGCTATTTTGAGGCTTATCCGGGGAATGAAAAACTGACCAAGGCAGGCTTCCTGACCAATACCAGTGTGCAAACGCCAGTATTTGTGCGTTTTTCTACCGTACAGGGCCCGCGTGGTTCAGCAGATACGGTACGTGATATTCGTGGTTTTGCGACCAAGTTTTATACGGATGAAGGTAACTTTGATTTAGTGGCGAATGATGCCCCGGTATTCTTTATTCAGGATGGGATCAAGTTCCCGGATTTCGTGCATGCAGTCAAGCCTGAACCTCAGACCGAGATTCCTACCGGTGCATCTGCACATGATACTTTTTGGGATTTTGTTTCCTTAGTGCCTGAATCTGCACATGCGGTGATGTGGGCCATGTCGGATCGGGGTATTCCGCGTAATTTAAGAGCCATTCAAGGCTTTGGCGTACATACTTTCCGTTTTATCAATGCCGAGAATAAAGCGGTTTTTGTGAAATTCCACTGGACGCCAAAACAGGGTCTCGCCCAACTGGTCTGGGATGAAGCACAAAAACTGGCGGGTAAAGATCCGGATTTCCATCGTCGTGACTTATATGAAGCGATTGCCTCCGGTAACTATCCGGAATGGGAGTTGGGTGTACAGGTCGTTCCAGAAGAAGATGAGATGAAGTACGACTTCGACTTGCTGGACCCAACCAAAATTATTCCGGAAGAACTGGTGCCGGTGACGCCGATTGGCAGAATGGTGCTGAACCGTAATGTTGATTATTTCTTCGGTGAAACCGAGCAGGTGGCATTCTGTCCGGGACATATTGTGCCAGGACTAGATTTTACCAATGATCCATTATTACAAGCACGTTTGTTCTCCTATACCGATACTCAGCTTAGCCGTTTAGGTGGTCCAAACTTCCACCAGATCCCAATCAACAAGCCGGTTTGTCCATTCCACAATAACCAGCGTGACGGTTTACATCAGCGTATTGTACATACCGGTCAAGCCAGTTATGAGCCGAATTCGATTGACAATAACTGGCCGGCTGAAACCCCGCCAGCAGCACAAGGCGGTGGTTTTGAAAGTTATCAGGAACGTATTGATGGACACAAGATCCGTCAGCGTAGCGAATCATTCAGTGATCACTTTAGTCAGCCCCGTCTTTTCTACCGCAGTCAGGCACCTCATGAGCAAAAGCATATTGTCGATGCCTATGTCTTCGAGCTGAGCAAGGTGGAACGTAAATATATTCGTGAGCGTGAAGTTCTGGAAGTGCTCTGCAATATCGATTTGGACTTGGCTCAGCAAGTTGCTGATCAATTGGGCATTGAAATTCCGGCAGAGAAAAAGGCAGCAACATTGCCAGATGTGCAGATTTCACCACGCTTATCTTTCGAGGCATTTAAACCTGAAGATATTAAGGCACGCAAAATTGCGCTACTGGTGCACGACAAGGCCAATGAGGCCAGTATCAAAGCTGTTCAAGCCTGGGCAGAATCAGAAGGTGCTGTGGTCGATGTACTGACCCCAAAACCGGGTCCGGTACTGGGTCAGCAAGGCGAGGTGATTCCTTCCGATGGTATGCAAAAAGCAGAGCCATCCATCGCCTATGATGCTGTGGTGATTGCTGACGGTGACAATTACGATGTGGTGATGAAAGATGGTGTAGCGACTCATTATCTACTGGAAGCCTACAAACATTTAAAACCAATCGTGTTCTTGGGCGATAAAGGCAAACTGATTGAACATTTACGCTTGGTTAGCGATGAAGGAACCTTGGCAAATGGGCAGTTTGAAGCAGTACAAGATAGCTTCAAGACTTTGATCTTGAACCATCGTGTCTGGACGCGTGAAGCAATTGCGGAAGCGATTCCTGCCTAAACGATCCAATTTATATTTTAGAGGATAGAGGCTCCGGCTTCTATCCTCATGGTTTTAAAATGGATGAAGAGATGGTGAGACCGGACGTCAAAAAGTTGTTGGCTCAAGCACAACAAACCAAATGGAGCAGAGAGCAGGACATTTATCTCATTGAACATAATCATTTGCCTTTAGCTGAACTGATGCAGCAACTCTGTTTCAATGAAGAAGAGATTAATGCACGGCGTAAGGTATTAGGGCTGACCACACGTTTAAAACAAATGCGCAAGCTTTCTCATTAACTGACTTTAAAAACACAACAACATTATCCGTATTTTATGAGGAACCGCATGCATGAACCTCGGTTCAATATTACAAAGATTTGAAAATTCTCCTCTGGAGCTACAAGAAAAAATTCAGCACACTTTAATGGAACTGGTGGCGATTTCCGAACAGGTGCCTTATCCCGCTTCTGGAGCAACCTTAAAACGCTGGCAGATACTTAGTCAGGTTTCGGCAAGAAATTTGAGCCTGGGCAAACTCTATGAATCGCATTTAGATGCTTTAGCTATTCTGCATGAACTGAATGTTCCGGTAGAACAAAAAGGTTTATGGGCAGTTTGGGCGGCAGAAGGTGGACCCAAACCTTTAACATTGCAAGCAGGAAAGTTAAGCGGAATTAAGCCTTGGTGTTCTGCTTCGGGTTGGGTGCAACACGGCTTGCTCACTTACCGTGATGAGCAACAACAATCCCAGTTACTGATTCTAGATTTGTCGCAAGAAGGCATTCAGCATTATCAGGATGCCTGGCAGGCAGTGGGCATGCAGCATACCTTGACTGCCCGGCTGGAACTGGATCAGGTTGAGGTGGAAAAAGTCGCAGCTCCAAATGCCTATCTGGATCGGCCCGGATTCTGGCATGGTGCCGCAGGTGTGGCCGCATGCTGGTATGGCGCAACCGTGCGTTTGGCTGAATATTTAAAACAGGCAGTATTGTTAAAACCGCATGCCTATAAGGCCATGTATCTCGGTGAAATTAGTCGGGAGCTTTTAGCGACACAGTCCTTATTTTATCAAGTCGTTACATTGATTGATCAGCAACCGCAGCACTCTCATGAATTAAAGATTCGCAGCCTGCGTGCTCAGGTGGAAGCAACGGCCTTAAGCGTGCTTACCCATGTGGGTAAGGCTCTTGGTGCTGCGCCGTATTGTGAGCATCCGCATTTCGCTCGGCTTGCAGCAGATCTTCCGGTATTTATTCGTCAAAGTCATGCTGCATTTGACTTGGAGCGGATTGGCGAGCTGACTGTACAGGAGGAACAATTATGGACGTTATAAGACATGAGATTGTAGGGGATCGTGTCATCCATGGTGAAGGCACAAGACTTGAAGAATGGTGTTCCTGTCAGATTCTGCAACAGATGCCGGAATTCGATATTCCTCAGGTTATTCCACCGGATGCCAGAGTCTGCATCATTGCCCCACATCCTGATGATGAAATTTTGGGCTGTGGAGGTCTGATTCAGCGTCTGGACAAATTGGGATATCAGATCGTACTTTTTGCCGTTACCAACGGGACGGCCAGTCATCCAGGTTCTAGCCTGTATAGTCCAGAAGAGTTGAACCAGATTCGTCCTGCTGAAACGCGAGCAGCTTTAGAAGCGTTACCTTTAAAACAGAATATTTTGCGGATCGCTTTAGACATTCAGGATGGCAAGGTGGCAGAACAGCGGGAGGTATTGCAACAGCATCTGCAATCTTACCTGCAGCCGAATGATGTGTTAATTAGCACATTTGTTCATGATGGACATCCAGATCATGAAATTACAGGGCAGGTTACACAGCAGCTGGCGACTGAGCTTCATTTGCCCTGTATTCAGGTCCTGATTTGGGCATGGCATTGGGCAACCCCTGGAGATACCAGAATTCCTTGGACCGTCGCTCATCAACTCAAATTAACTGAGGAAGAATTACAATATAAGTCTCTAGCTGTGCGGTGTTTTAAGAGCCAGCTCGAGTTTGACCCTACTATTGAACAATCACCGATTCTGCCAGAGCAGGCATTACAGCGTATTTTACAGCCCTGGGAGGTGTATCTGTATGAACAGTAAAGCAGCCTATGATCAGGAATATTTTGATGCCTTATATGCACTGAATCAGGGAGATCCCTGGCAATATGAACAGCGTTGGTATGAACAGCGCAAACGGCAGATTTGTCTGGCGGTCTTGCCACGCTTGCAGTTTGACTCCGGGATTGAAATTGGTTGCAGTAACGGCATCTTCAGTCAGGAGCTGGCGCAGCGGACAGATGCCTTAATGTGTCTGGATGCCAATGATACTGCGATCCAGTTGGCACAGCAGCGTTTACAAGTGTATCCGCATGTGCAGGTGCTACAGTGTATCGTGCCAGATGAGTTGCCCGAACAGAAATTTCAGCTCATTGTCGTCAGCGAGATTTTATATTATCTGAACCCGATTGCTCTGCAACAGGTGCTGACATGGTTGCATACTGCACTCGAACCGGGTGGATGTATCTTGAGTTGTCATTGGCGCGCGTCGATCTCGGGATTTAGCTTAAATGGTGAAGATGTCCATCAGTATCTCAAAGCGCATTTAAACTATGCACATCGTTTAAGTTTGCAGGACTCCGATTTTTGGGTAGATCTCTGGTTGAATTCAGCGCAATCTGTGGCAGAGCAGGAGGGCTTAAGATGAAAAAAATCGGTGTGGTGATTCCGGCCTGTAATGAAGAAGCCTATATTGAACGCTGCCTGTTGGCTTTAAAATCAGCACAAACTTATTTTTTTCAATACTTTAAAACAATAGAAAATCTTCCTGAAATTCATATTCTCGTGGTCTTGGATCATTGTACCGATAGCACCGCACTTAAAGTTCAGCAAATGAACATTCCAGCTATCAGTTGCGACTTCCAGAATGTCGGTAAGGCACGCCATTTGGGGATTCAGCAAATGATCGAGCAAGGTTGTGACTGGATTTGCTGTACCGATGCCGATTCATTCGTACAGTGTGACTGGTTTCAGGTGATGTTAGAGCATCAACCGACTGATGCAATTTGTGGTGTGGTCGAGCTGGATCAATGGGATCATTTAAGCCGGAAAACCCGTCAGGCTTATCTCCGACATTATCAGGACAGTATGGGACATCGGCATGTTCATGGCGCAAACCTGTGTTTTAAAGCTTCGGCTTATATACAGGTCAATGGGTTTCAGCAACTGGACTGTCATGAAGATGTCGATTTCATCCGTCGTTTAGAAAAAGCTGACGCGCAGATTGTCTGGTCGAATCAGCTGAGAGTCACTACCAGCAGTCGTCTTAGCTCAAAAATTGCTGCAGGTTTTGCACATTTTCTACAAAAACTTGAGCTTAAGCAGGCCGCGAAAAAACCGATCAGCCTATGCAAATAAAAGCATAAAACTATAAATTTTATACAATCAGATACTTGTAAAAAATCTTAAAATTAGTGTCTAAAAACTATTCCATTTAAATTTATTCTGTTTATAATTCACGCAAATTCGGCCCCGCAAACTTATACATTCTAGCTATAAGTCTGTGGGGTTTTTCTATGGATGATCGGTAATGGATGCCTGAGCCTTCTTTTTTGGTAATACAATGTTCAATCAAACACTGCTTTCTCGAATTCAGTCTCCATCACCATATCTATGGCAGAAAATAGCGACTGCGTTGTGCTTCTTTAGCTTGGGCTTTAGTACTGCGGCTTGGGCACCCTTAATTCCATATGCACAGCAGCGCCTGTTATTAAATCATGCTGATTTTGGCCTGTTATTGCTGTGTGCCGGAATCGGTTCAATGCTGGCGATGCCGCTGGCCGGCCGACTGGCCAATGCCTTAGGTTGCCGTACTGTTTTAGCCGTAATTCTCAGTGCATTTTTATTTATTTTGCCTGCTCTGGCTTATAGTCCGAATCATTTAATGATGGCAATCAGCCTGTTTTTCTTTGGTGCCAGTGCCGGGGCTTTGGGCGTGACTGTCAATATTCAGGCTGCACAGATTGAGAAAAAACTCGGTAAAAGTTTAATGTCAGGTTTTCATGGAGTGTGTAGTTTAGGTGGTCTATCAGGCGTACTGGGCATGACCATGTTAATGGGACTTGGCTTGGCGCCTTTAACCGGTGCGGTGATTGTCAGTGTAATTTTGCTGCTTATTGCCTTATTCGCTGTTCCTTTAAGTTTGGGTGCTGAGCCAAAAACAGCGGTAGAAGACACATCATCAGAACAGCCAGTGAAAAAAGCAGCACCGACCTGGGCGATTTTAGGCATTGGTCTGATCTGTTTTGTGGCTTTTCTGTCAGAAGGTGCAGCTATGGACTGGAGTGGTATTTATCTTGCTACTGAGTTCAGCCTGCCTGCGGCGCAAACCGGTTTGGCTTATAGTTTCTTTGCGGGTTTGATGGTGTTGGGACGCTTTAGTGGACACCTGATTATTCAGCAGTTTGGTGAAAAAAATACGATTCTGTTAAGCGCACTCTTGGCTGCAACCGGTTTATTAACCGTAGTCTTTGCACCAGTCTGGCAAGTAGTGTTGGTGGGTTATGCGATTTTAGGTTTAGGTAGTGCCAACATTGTACCGTTAATGTTTTCCCGTGCAGGACGTCAAAAAACTTTGGCTTCACATGTGGCATTGTCTTATGTATCGGTATTTGCTTATACAGGTTCATTAATTGGACCGGCATTGGTCGGCTTCGGCAGTGAAATCATCGGATTGAGCTTAGTATTTAGCGTCATTGCGATTGGTCTATTGAGTATTGTGATTTTGAATCATCTCACTGCAGACCCAAACGAAGTACAACACAGCGAAGAGATTGTGGCTCCTCTTCAAAACGAAACACCAGCTTAATGCTGGTGTTTTTTTACTTAAAAATTTAGGCATGCACACTGAACTGGTTTGAAGCTCCTGCAGCCACCGGACGATAGATCCGCAGGCTTTGTGAGTTTTTCAGGTCAGTGATAAACTGATCACGCCAGCGAATAATATCGAAATTTTTCAAGCCTTGGCTTAAATAACGATAACGCTCTAAACGTTCTGATTTAGACATACGGAGCGCTTTCTTCAAGGCTTTGGCCATACTGTCATGTTCATAAGGATCGACCAGTAAGGCTTCTTTCATTTGTTCAGCAGCACCGGCATATTTAGATAGAATTAAGACACCCGGATCTAAAGGGTCTTGTGCAGCAATATATTCCTTGGCGACCAGATTCATGCCATCCCGAATCGAATTTACCCAGCAAATATCTGCCTTACGATACAGTTGCATCAAGGCTTCATGACCCAAAGTGTCATAGCTGCAATCGAAAGGTAACCAATCCGCTGTGCCATGCTGGCTATTGAGTTCATGCACGGCAGATTTAAATTGCGTATACAGGTTCTTATAGGTTTTTACATCCAGTCGGCATGGGCAGGCAATTTGTAATTGCTGGAATTGATTTTTAAACTCCGGTTGATCTTCCAGCAAGCTCTGCAAAGATCCGATTTTCTCCAATAAGCCTTTACTATAATCAATCCGGTCAACTGAAATGATGGTTTTATAAGGCTGCACTGTCTCCAGATCAAAGGGAAGCTTTTCCAGATGACTATCTGAGGCCTGATTCTGCAGTTGCACAGGATGCACACCAATCGGATAGCATTTCACATGAATCTTTCGAGATTGATAATTCAGGATTTCATTGTGGCGATGCTGCACTTTTAAGGTCTGTTCAAGGAAATTTAAACAGTTTTCCTGATCGCGAGAAGTCTGCAAACCAAGTACATCATAGTTGGCCAAATGATGTGCCAGATCACGATGGGCCGGTAAAGTTTGCCAGAGCCTTAGTTCAGGAAAGGGAATATGCAGGAAAAAGCCAATACGGTTACGCATGCCCAGTTTACGGCAATAATGCGCCACGCTTAAAAAATGATAATCATGGATCCAGATGATGTCATGTGGAGATGCCACCTGTTTCAGGTGCTTGGCAAAGCGTAAATTGACATCCTGATAGATCTTAAAATCCTGCGGCTGATAATCTACAAGTTGATGCTGGTCGTGCATCAGCGGCCACAATGCATTGTTGGCAAAACCACAATAAAAACCTTGATATTGGGATTCAGTCAATGGACTCGTGTGATATTCAACATTTTGATGCTTCAGGATTTGAAACTTCTGCTCTTTCGTCTGGTCAACTCGGGATCCATTCCAGCCAACCCAGATACCGCCTATATCCTGCAAAGCATCCTGCAATGCCACCGCTAATCCACCTGCCTGTGTATTGTCTGACTTAGGTAGATTTACACGATTTGATAACACTATGAGTTTTGACATGTAATTTCTCCAATAATAATTGTTGTTGTACTTTCAGTATTTCTAAAAATTCCGCTAGAAAAGCCTGTACTTGAGTCACATTTTCGAGGCGATGTTGTGCCACGGTGTTGCCTGTACCGACTTTGATAGAGCAGCCTTTGAATGTGTTGATGACTTGAAAACCGGCTTCGTCGGTCAGGTCATCTCCGATAAAAATGGGGTAATGATCACTTAAGTGATATTGTTGAATGATTTGTTGGATGGCTGAACCTTTATTTGCACCTTTGGGCACCAGTTCAAATACAAACTTTCCAGCCTTAAGTTCAAAATCCTGAAAATGAGCGAGACAATTTAAGGCAAATGCATGTACTTGATGCTCTAAATGGGGATGTTCACGAAAATGCAGGGCGACTGAATAGTCTTTAATTTCTATTCGAGTCTGAGGAATATTATTACTATGATCTGTAATATAATTTTTTAATAATTCAAACGGTTCAGGATTTAACTCAATTAACTTGCTTAAATGCGATTGATAGCTTAATTCCAGACCGTGAGAACCGGCAATATTCCAGTCAAATGGATAAATAAGATTTTTGGCTTGTGCAATTGAGCGGCCGGTCACTAATACTAGCTGAATATATTGTTGTAACTCTTTTAAGGTATTTAAGGTTTCGCTCTTAATTATACTTTTTGCTGGATCTGGGTGGAATTCAGAAAGGGTTCCATCAATATCAAGAAATAAAACAATTTTGTGAGAATAAATAATAGGTTTGAGCTGATTTAAAATCACTTGAGGTAATATATAAGAAGATGTAGCAAGTGAATGTTCTAGATCTTGATCTTCTTTGAGAGTCGACATAAATACTACCTAAGCCTCTGAAATTAAATTGATTTAAAAGTTAAAACTACCTGAATGGTCATTGATCTGATTAAATTTATAACATATTTCATTTAACAGACTGGCTTTAAGTGCAGAAAGGAAACACTTTTAACAAGTACAGTTACTTTGTAAAATTTAGAAATATTTTGGTAGAAATCCAGTATTGTTAATAAATTTTAAAAATAAATTATGAAGATTTTATATTTTAAGGTTTTCCTGGATTAAGTGTTTTTCAGGATTTTAGATAATAAGATTTATTATTTAAGCGTTATTTTTTTAATATGTATTTTTGTAATTAATTTTTTAGAATATAGTATTTATTATTAATTTATTTTTTTATTTTTAAATATATGAGGGAGATGTAATTTTGAGATCTTTTTAAATAGAATAATCTAAATAAATTTATAAATTAGGCATATATAATAATATCTAAATTAAGTTTATGAAAATTAATAATTTTTAAAATTGGCTAAGCTGTCTTAAAAGAAAAAATACTAAAATTGTCTAGAGGGGAAATTTCGTATCAATCAAATTTTCTTGGGACCAATTGCAGAGCTATACAATTTAAACAGCCTCTTAATTTAGCATCTCAGATTATTTTTTTAATTCTTATTGGTAAATTTTATCAGAGGATAAAAAATTGAAGAAAGATGAACGCCAGTTCTATGACTAAACTCTGAAAATAACTTGAATATTCTTTTTTTTGAATCGAAGCGTAGGGGTTAGATGAAGCTGAGCTAAACAGAGAGGAGAGATTTAAAGCTATGATTGTAATAAAAGAGCAGATACAGAAGACCAGAAACAGATCATCAGTGATCTCATATAGATCAAAAAACTAAGTGATGTTTCAATTAAAAGAAATTTTTCTACTCAAATGGATGAGTCAGTTTAAAAGCAGTAAATAATGAGAGAAGAGGAAAGAAGTAATTTTTTGAAAAAATAATGAAAGAGCAATCAAAGTGGAGAGAAGCTAAGGGTCGTATCATATAATTTAAGAAACCAAATTCAGATACAACCCCTCTATTTAGATGAGAGAAAAATACTCAGATTTCTCGCCACACTTCATTTTCGTCTTTTAAAGGAATGGTAAAGTTAAAGTCATCATCATTACTGACCAGAAGACTGGTGGGAGTCTGCATGACCACTTTCAAAACAGTGCCTGCTTCAAAAATAATAGGGTCGCAGTTTTCTTTTTGTAGGGTTACCGGTTTAAGTAATTCAATTACTGAACTTTCCATAGTTTTTTCCAAAATAAGATTACTTTTCGATAATTAAATCATAGCATGATTTTTGAAAATTTAACTGTTTCTTCAAAAACTGAGAACTTGATCAATGACTTATTCAAATAGGGAGTAGTGCTCTATTTAGATAAAAGATACTTAGAAGACGTGCAGTATGCCTGATTTTCATCCTATACTCGCAGTGCTCAGAAGCATGAGGTTCTTTTACATAAAACCGACAGATAACAGGCATAAAAAAAATTATCAAAATAACGAAAGGTCAAAAACATGATAATTTTTTTGTTTTTGATATCGCTCGGCTGAATGATAAAAATCGAGAATATAAGGAAAATCATAACGCAGAGCTGAATGATAAAAATAATTTTCTAGAGACTCGATATCTTTCTATCCTTTTTTACACTAAATTGAAAATTAATGCTTTATAACAGTAAAAATCTAAAATAAGAATAAACTATGCGTCATTTGGATGACCAAGAGACATAAGGAGAACTGGGTCGGCATGTTTAAGTCATTTTTCCCGCAACCCGTCTGGTTTTTTAGCAGCCTGATTTTGTGGTTTATCATTAATCTTGTACTTTGGCATAGTGGTGGATCAGGATGGGGAACCTATCTGGGTTTTCCTGAAGGTTATTTTGATGAAAAGCTTACAATCGGTATCGGGCGTTTCTGGTCAGCTCAATTCATCTGGTTCTATCTCTGGTATTTCATTGCAACTACGATATTTGCGCTGTTCTGGCAATGGAAAGCCGGACACCGATGGCAGCGCTGGTCGGTCTGGGGCTCGGCATTTATTCTGTTTAATATCTGGTTCGGGGTACAGGTCAATGTCGTATTAAATGAATGGTATAGCCCGTTTTATGATCAGATTCAACAAATGCTCACTAAGGGTGGTGGGGATGTTTCATTGCTGTATCAAGGCGCATTAACCTTTATTTATATTGCGATGGTTTATGTCACTTTAGCGGTATTTAACCTGTTTTTTGTCAGTCATTATGTCTTCCGCTGGCGTACCGCGATGAATGATTATTACACCGCACATTGGGAGCAGTTACGTCATATTGAAGGTGCATCACAACGTATCCAGGAAGATACCATGCGCTTTGCCAAAACCACGGAGCAGTTAAGTGTTTCCTTGATTGAAGCGCTGATGTTGCTGATGGCATTCCTGCCGATCTTATATCAGCTCTCTAGTCATGTGAAAGTTTTACCGATTGTAGGGGAAATACCGCATGCTTTAATGTGGGCCTCGATCGGCTGGGCGGTATTGGGTACGGTCATTTTAATGGTCGTGGGAATGAAATTGCCCGGACTGGAGTTTAATAACCAGAAAGTTGAGGCAGCCTATCGTAAAGAGCTGGTCTATGGCGAAGACTATGCTGATCGCGCACATCCGCTGACATTACAAGAACTGTTTAGCCGGGTACGCTGGAATTATTTCCGGTTGTATTTTCACTATGCTTATTTCAACATGGTTCGGATCTGGTACTTGCAGTTGGACAATATTTACGGATTATTTATTCTGTTTCCAAGTATTGCAGCAGGGGCAATTACCCTCGGTTTAATGATGCAAATCCTGAATGTGTTTGGCAAAGTGCGAGAATCTTTCCAGTACCTGATTTTGTCTTGGCCGACGATTATTGAACTGATGTCGATCTATAAACGGTTGAAAGCATTTGAATCACATATTGATTAATTTTTTCTCATATTATTATCCTGCTTTATTAGCCAAACAGTTTTAGGTTTGGCTTTTTTATGGCGACTTAGTCTACAAAATCCAATGGAAAATATCGATCTGACCGTTGGTCAGATGACTTAGGTAAATCGTGTCAGAACCTCCCAATATTGGGGTGTTCAGATATTTTTTTCTTGTCTAGAATCCTAAGGGCCAGCCAAGATGGCGTTTAATTTCCGGTGGTTTGACGTATAAAAATAACAAGTGTACGTTGAGGAAATTATTTTTATGCTGATCTTGTTCAGACAATGTTATAGCGGATAAAAGGTAAATTTATTACCCATTATAATAAAGGTCTGGAGCGTTCCCTGAATAAGCCGCCGGAGAAGGACTCACCGCCTTCTTCGGTTTTTTATGTATTTTTTCTATCTTTTTCTTGAGTCCTGAATGGAATTGTTTATTATTTGATCTGAATTAAAAGTGATACTCGTGTCAATTTTTATCACATGAAGCTTGGCACAATCAGCAAAGTTAAGCTGATATGTGCCTTTTTACCATTTAAATATTATAGTTATCAATATCTTGTGTTTGTTGTTTTGTGCTATTTAGGCTATGTTATACGGGATTTTGGGGTTGAGATGTTTGCTGTGAAGCTAAAAGTAATAATTCTAATAATAGGGGCAGCAGCTTTAGCTGGATGTAATAGCGTGAATCGGTTGAAATCAGAGGTGTTACATCCTTTTGCCAGTCCGGAAGAACTGATTGCCAAACGGGCTTTGAATCAACGTGATGGTAGCGCGAAAGATTATGTTTATCTTTGGGGACAAGCACAGAAAAATAATACGACTCAGGCCATGTATCCGCGTTCGATACTGACGCAATATTGTCATGAACAGGGCGGTAAATTTTCACTGCTGTATAAAAGTAATTTTAGTGCCGTGGCAGATGTTGCCCAACGCAAACGCCTGAGTGCCAATCGGGGTGTTGTACAGGGTAGCGGTGCCTATCAGTGTCGTATGGATGACCTGACTGAAAGCTGGATTGTCTCGATTGAGCCAACTTCTGAACGACAAGTTGATAAATCTAGCCAGACGCGTAGTGTTCGACTACTCACCCAGGTCATGAGTCCTTCTCAAGCAAAAAACTTTTATCGTCCAACTAAAGCCAGGGTTGCTGTGGAGAAAACCACACCTGCATCGATAAAAACCACGACTCCTCCTAAGACTCCTGCCGCAAAGACGACAAATGAGCTGAAGGAATCAGCACGTAAAGAATTAGAGCGAAAGGAATTAGAAAGAAAAGAGCTTGAGAAAAAAGAAGCAGAGAAAAAGCAGCTAGCAGCGGCATCAGCTCGAGCTGCGGTAGCAGAAACACCGCAACAACATCAGATGAAAATCTATGTGGCAGCGCGACGTGATATTAATAGCGGTAAGAATCTGAATAATGCCTGTAACAACGCCCAGCGTGCCTATAACTATGGCAAATTGCAGGGCACAGAGGGAACACGTGTCTATACTGAATCAGGGATGCTGGTAGCGCGCTGTTTAACCAGTGTGCCGAGTTATAGCAGCCGTTTCCCGAATGCTAAAGCACAATCCAAGCGGATTTTGCAGAATTTGGCCAATAATTATAATCATGCCGGAGCCAAGAATCTTTTGAGGCAGTTAAAATAAGCGCGGGATCAAAAGACTTAATCCAAAATCCGTATGATCCTTTTGACGATCGAGAAGATAGGCGCAAAAATCTGCTCGATCCGACGGGAGAGAGTAGAAGAAAGTCCGCTTGGTTTAGCGGAGAGATCACGTGACCCGAGAATCTCCTTCCGTGATGTCGGATGGATGAATAAAAATACGATCAAGACGAAAAAAAGGACAAGTCCCCACAGTATGATGCTGTGAAATATGTTGGTATTCATAATTATAAGTTTTTATTTTTATTGTTTTAGTCTAAATCATAGCGCTAAGTTTGACTGATCAATATCCTGACCTGATGAATAGCAATATGGACATCAGAATGATCATCCAAGTGTTGCAAATCTGATTTAGGTTTTACAGAGCTCTATCAGTTTATTGCCCTGTTCCATGCTACAAATAACTGGTTTTATATCACTGGCCGGACATT
>NZ_JAUZUV010000014.1:0-69227 GCF_031844265.1 Acinetobacter sp. RG5
CATTCCCGACCTAATACAACCCCTATTTTTAAATAATTCAGAAAAATCATCACGACTGTTTATTTATTCTACAAAAAATACAGGTTTTTCTATTTTTCACTCAAAATTTATTCAATTATTGATGTTTTAAAGTAGTTTATTTACTTATCAATGGGTATTTCTAGTTAATTTAATTGCTATATCTATCTAAAAATTTTTTATTGTCTTTATTTCAGATCAAACACAACAGATGAGTTAATAAAATATATTTACTATGGAATCCCTTACCCATTTTAAAAATATAATCCTCATCCATCCATTAAAATTCCATTCAACAAGATAATCACTCTATAGATAAACTCTGGTTAAATTGTTGAATGATTAAAATTAAGAGTGAAGCAATGCGAGAAGAAAGCAATCTTCAATGCACAGTTTTATTAGATGAAAAATAATTTAATAGGGATTCGAGCATTCATCATGATAGCCACCGATAACAATTGTATATTTTTTATTCACATTGAATTTCAGGCATAAAAAAACCGCTTAACGCGGTATCTTTTATCTCGACCATCTTGAAGGAGATGGTCGGAGCAGTAGGATTCGAACCTACGACCCCCTGGTCCCAAACCAGGTGCACTACCAGGCTGTGCTATGCTCCGATTTCAACTTTAAAAGTTGGGGTGAATGACGGGATTCGAACCCGCGACAACTGGAATCACAATCCAGGGCTCTACCAACTGAGCTACATCCACCATCATTTTGATTCTTAACATCAAGCGACCAAATGGCGCGCCTGACAGGACTCGAACCTGTGACCATCCGCTTAGAAGGCGGATGCTCTATCCAACTGAGCTACAAGCGCGTTACTGATGCAAACATCATTTGCCTTGAAGAATTGGTCGGAGCAGTAGGATTCGAACCTACGACCCCCTGGTCCCAAACCAGGTGCACTACCAGGCTGTGCTATGCTCCGATTCATCTCAGCTTTCATATCGAACATCGTTCGGTACGGTGTGCATTCTAGGCGTGACGCCAGGAGACGTCAACACCTATATTTAAAAAAAACCGAAAAAACGCTTCAAGCGTTTATTTATCAATCGCTTCAGACATTTTTTATACAAATTTTAACGTTTTAGTCCGGCACTAAAGTTCAGCATGCGATCTAGAGGCAGTTTAGCTCGTTCAGCAAGTACCGGATCGACATGCACTTCCTGATCTTTATGCTGTAACACATGCAAGATACCATCCAGCTCGTTCATGGCCATCCAAGGACAATGCGCACAAGAACGACAAGTTGCCCCCTCTCCTGCGGTTGGTGCTTCAATCAGAATTTTATCCGGCACTGCCTGCTGCATTTTATAAAAAATACCGCGATCAGTAGCTACGATTAAACGCTGATTTGGCAAAGTTTGTGCTGCTTTAATTAATTGTGAGGTACTACCCACCGCATCGGCAATCTCGACCACAGACATCGGTGATTCGGGATGTACCAGAACTGCCGCATCTGGATAGAGCGCTTTCATATTGGCAATACCGCGTGAACGGAATTCTTCATGCACGATACAGGCGCCATCCCAGAGCAACATCTCTGCACCGGTTTTTTTCTGGATATAACGACCCAGATGCTGATCTGGTGCCCAGATGATTTTTTCGCCCAGACTGTCCAGATGTTCGATAATTTCCACTGCACAACTTGAAGTGACGACCCAATCGGCTCGGGCTTTCACGGCCGCTGACGTGTTGGCATAAACCACCACAGTATGATCCGGGTGCGCATCGCAAAAAGCGGTAAACTCATCGACAGGACAACCTAAGTCCAGTGAACAGGTCGCTTCCAAAGTTGGCATCAGCACGGTTTTATTGGGTGAAAGAATTTTAGAGGTTTCGCCCATAAATTTCACACCAGCTACCACAAGCGTTGAAGCTGGATGATCGCGACCAAAACGCGCCATTTCCAGTGAATCGGAAACACAGCCCCCCGTCAGTTCAGCCAGTTCTTGCACTTCAGGATCACAATAATAATGCGCCACCAAAACAGCATCCTGTTTTTCCAGCTCTGCCTTGATCTGTGCAAATTTGTCCAATTTTTCCTGCTGGCTCATTTGATGTTCTTGTGGAACACCTAAACGATCTAAATGCGCCTGCACAATCGATTTAGCTTCATTGGCTATTAATTTGGTCGCATCATTCATAACAACTCTTACTCTACCCTCATGGTTCACTATTCAATGAACCTTTCACCCTACATCCCGGTCATCTCTGGCGAAATGCTATTTTTGACCAGTCATTAAAAATCATTAAGTATAAAAAAAGCCCCACAACGGAGGCTTTATAAACAATCTGAATTATGAGCGATAATCTGCATTGATTTTTACGTAGTCATACGACAGGTCACAGGTATAAACCGTATCTTTTGCCTGACCTCGTCCAAGATCAACACGAATCGTCATTTCAGCCTGGGCCATCACACGTGCACCGGCTGCTTCAGTATAGTCTGCTGCCGCACCACCATCTTTGCAGATTTGTACATCATCTAACCAAACCTGAATTTTTGCAACGTCTAAATTTGGCACACCGGCATAACCAATCGCTGCCAGAATACGGCCCCAGTTTGGGTCAGAAGCAAAGATTGCGGTTTTGACCAGCGGTGAATGCGCAATGCTATAGGCAATATCGCAGCACTCTTGAGTATTGCCACCACCTTCTACAGTCACGGTAATGAATTTAGTCGCACCTTCACCATCACGTACAATCAGTTGCGCAAGGCGTTTCATGGTACGTGTCAATACGTCTAGCACCACTGCATAACGTGGATCTTCAGTCGAAGTGATTTCAGCACCACCGGCCTGACCTGTGGCAATAAAAATACACGAGTCATTAGTTGAGGTATCGCCATCAATTGTAATACGGTTAAACGATACATTGACTGTTTCAGTTAATAACTGTTGAACCAGTTCACGGCTGATCGGTGCATCCGTCGCAACATAGCCCAGCATGGTCGCCATATTCGGGCGAATCATGCCTGCACCTTTGGAAATACCGGTCATGGTATAAGTCACACCATCCAGCTCGAACTGTTCTGACGCACCTTTCGGAGTGGTATCTGTGGTCATGATTCCAGTCGCTGCATCGCCCCAGGCATCATCACGCAATGAATCCAGCGCAGGCTGTAAACCTGTAAGCAAACGCTCCATTGGAAGCTGCTCACCAATCACACCAGTCGAGAATGGCAACACTTCAGCAGCCTGTACGCCTGCAAGTTCAGCTAACTTGGCACAGGTGGCTTCTGCATTTGCCATGCCTGTAGGACCTGTTCCTGCATTGGCATTGCCGGTATTGATTACCAGGTAACGTGGATTTCCCGCTTGCAAATGTGCTTTGGATACATGCACAGGTGCTGCACAAAAGGCATTCTGGGTAAACACCCCAGCAACATTGGAGCCTGCAGCCAGTTCAAATATCACCAGGTCACGTCGGTTCTGATAGCGCACATAGGCTTCAGCCGAACCAATTTTAACCCCTTTCACCACATGCATCTGTGGCATAGATACGTCACCAACTGCCATTTTAAAGTCCAATATTGAAGTTTTAGAAAAATACAGCTTAGTTGATCTGCAACAAAAAATCGAGCCAAAGCCTGAGCCAGCCTGAGATTTGTTATGGGTTTTCACAATAAAAAACCAGTCATCAAGACTGGTTTCTACGTTTTTAAAATTAAGATATTTTTAATTTTGTGCAAGTTGTCCAGATTCGCTTAGTAAAGCCTGTTTCGCTTGTTGTTGACTTGCACTAGAAAGTGCAGGATTAGTAGCAACAATACGGTCTGCATTTGCCGCATTAGCAGCTGCAATCGCAGCGGTCTGCAACACAATCGGACGATTCTGATTGGCAAAGGTATAACGGATGCCGGTACGTGGGCTTGCCACAGTCACTTGTGCATCGGTACGTTGTACTTGAGCAGTAGTTGTACCCACCGCTTGCTGAACTTTATCAATTGTTGTGGTCGCTGCAGTTTGTGCAAAACTTAAGGCAGGCGTTGCCAAAGCGGCAATGATGAGCGTTTTTAATACTTTTTTCATTCAGGTTATTCCACTTTGAGGTGTTGAATGAGCCATTAAATAGCATTTAATTCCTAAGACTGCAAACAGTATTCAATTTCTGAAAAATCTTCATACATAAAAAATCAGAGCCATGGGGCTCTGATTTTTAATAGCGTTTAGATCTTACCATGACACTGTTTGTATTTCAGACCTGAACCACATGGACAAGGTGCATTACGACTTGCCGGTGCTTCAAAAACTGGTGCTACCGGATTGGCCTGAGCATTTTGCTCGGTCGTCACCTCATGGTCGCCTGCCAACAAGCCGTCAAACTCTTCATGAGATAACTGCAAACGCATTGCCTCAGCCTGTGCCTGCTGCTGTGCTTCCATTTCCGCCAGCTCTTCAGGGGTCGGTACGTGGATGCGTGACAGATCTGTCACGACATCGGATTTGATCGTACCCAGCATGTTCACAAACAGGTTATAAGCTTCTTTTTTGTATTCCTGCTCTGGATTCTTTTGCGCATAACCACGTAAATGAATACCCTGACGCAAGTAGTCCATAGCCGCCAGATGCTCTTTCCAATGACGGTCCAGAGAATTCAGCATAAAATGACGTTCAAGCGATGCTGCAGATTCCTCACCCATTTGTTCACGACGTGAACGGTAGCGGTTCAGCACTTCATCGGTAATACGAACCACCAAAGCTTCTTCATCCAGACGACGGTCCTGTTCCAACCATTGTCCGATAGGAAGGTCCATCGAAAGATCTTCACGCAGCGCCAGTTCCAGACCTTCAATATCCCACTGGTCATGAATCGATTCAGGTGGAATATAGTTGGCGATTACACCCTGCATCACTTCACGGATCATTTCTTCAATATAATCCTGGAGTGAATTTTCCGCCAGAATGTCGTCACGCTGACTATAAATGATCTTACGCTGTTCGTTATTCACGTCATCGTATTTCAGCAAGTTCTTACGAATATCGAAGTTACGTGCTTCCACTTTACGCTGCGCATTTTCAATCGAGCGAGACACCATTTTGTGCTCAATCGCTTCATCTTCCTGCAAGCCCATGGCACGCATCATGCCGACTACGCGATCACCGGCGAAAATACGCATCAAGTCATCTTCAAGTGACAGGTAGAAACGTGATACACCCGGGTCACCCTGACGACCGGCACGGCCACGCAGCTGGTTATCGATACGGCGTGATTCATGACGCTCGGAACCGATAATATGCAAACCGCCTGAATCCAGCACGGCCTGGTGATTAACATCCCATTCTGCTTTCAGACGAGTTTCATCTTCAGGAGTCGGGTTTTCAATTTTAGCCAGCAACGCCTTCCAGTTACCACCCAACAGGATATCGGTACCACGACCGGCCATGTTAGTGGCAATCGTCACTGCACGCGGCGCACCGGCCTGCGCAATAATATCGGCTTCACGTTCGTGCTGTTTGGCATTCAGTACTTCATGCTGGATCCCTGCAGCTTTTAGCTTATCCGACAGGATCTCAGAAGCTTCAATGGTGGCTGTACCAATCAGAATTGGTGCAACACCAGCTTCATGCACACGCTGAATTTCTTGAATAATCGCGTTATATTTTCCTTCACGATTTAAGTAAATTAAATCGTTATGGTCTTGACGAATCATTGGACGGTGAGTTGGAATCAGCACCACATCCAGACCATAAATTTCTTTCATTTCCGCTGCTTCAGTATCAGCAGTACCGGTCATACCGGACAGTTTTTTATACAGACGGAAATAGTTCTGGAAGGTTGTGGTTGCCAGAGTCTGGTTTTCTGGCTGGATTTCCAGACCTTCTTTGGCTTCTACGGCTTGATGCAAACCTTCAGACCAACGACGTCCCGGCATAGTACGACCGGTATTTTCATCGACAATAATCACTTCACCATCGTTGATGATGTATTGGACATTACGCTGATAGAGATAATGCGCACGGATCGCTGCAGTAACATGATGCAACAGGTTTAGGTTCGATGCTGAATACAAGCTCTCGCCTTCTGCCAACAAGCCCATTTCTATCAGTTCACTTTCAATGGTTTCAAAACCCACTTCAGTAATTTCAACTGAACGCTGTTTTTCATCAATCCAGAAGTGACCGCCATCCGGCACTTTCTCTTCTTTCTGTGCCTGTAATTTTGGTGGAATATTATTGATGGCTGCATAAAGCTGTGAAGAATCTTCACTTTGACCGGAAATAATCAACGGGGTACGTGCTTCATCAATCAGGATCGAATCGACCTCATCGATAATCGCATAGGTCAAACCACGCTGCTTTTTCTCTACTAGCGAGAACACCATGTTGTCACGCAGGTAGTCAAAGCCAAATTCGTTATTGGTACCGTAAGTAATATCGGCACGATAAGCTTCAGCTTTTTCCATCGGATTTTGCATGGAATAAATAATGCCGATGCTTAGACCCAAAAATTCGAATAATGGACGGTTCAACTCGGCATCACGTTGCGCCAGGTAATCGTTCACGGTAATGACATGCACGCCCTGACCACTGATGGCATTCAGATAACAGGCCAAAGTACCCATCAGGGTTTTACCTTCACCGGTACGCATTTCTGCGATTTTACCTTCATGCAAGGTAATACCACCGATCAGCTGCACGTCATAATGACGCATGCCCATCACCCGCTTCGCGGCTTCACGACAGACTGCAAATGCTTCAGGCAATAGTTTATCGAGGGTTTCACCCTTATTATATCGTTGTTTGAATTCTTCAGTTTTTGCAGATAAGTCTGCATCGCTAAGGGTAGATATCGTCGGCTCGAGCACATTAATCTTGTCTACGATTTTACGCATGCGTTTGAGTTCGCGCTCATTTTTGGTACCGAAGATTCCTCCGATCAGACTTGCCAACATGAATAGACTCTCTAAATCTTGCTTGTCAAATGAATATGTTCTTAGTCGTTATTATGGTGCTAGAAATTTGAACTACAAGGGTTTTGCTGTAAAACCGCTAAAAAAATCTGATCCTTAGTTCTAGCCCTAAGATCTAAGGCAAAGTAATGTAGCAAATTTTCCCTGTGCAACATAGTCAATTAAGTGACTGATTTTTGCGCTTCTGGATAGATGGATATCCTACTTATGCAATTTACTCATAAAGAAAGCAAAAAACACTATTTTTAATCATAAAAAAATTGATTCATATTAAATCGTATCTCGACACTAAAAGACCAATTGAGGCTAAAAAGATGAGTTTACGTCTAGGCGATACCGCACCGAATTTTGAACAGCAATCCAGTGAAGGCCTGATTAATTTTTATGACTTTCTGGGTGATAGCTGGGGCATTTTATTTTCACACCCTGCTGACTATACACCAGTATGTACGACTGAGCTTGGCTATACCGCAAAACTGAAAGACGAGTTTGCAAAACGTAGCGTGAAAGCCATTGCCTTGTCGGTCGATGATGTTGAATCGCATCATGGCTGGATTAAAGACATCAATGAAACCCAAAACACCACGGTGAATTTCCCGATCATTGCCGATCAGGATCGCAAAGTTTCTGAGCTGTATGACTTTATTCATCCGAATGCCAGCGAAACGCTAACAGTTCGTTCTTTAGTGGTCATTGATCCCAACAAAAAAGTCCGTTTGATTATTACTTATCCTGCATCGACCGGTCGTAATTTCCATGAAATCTTGCGTGTGGTGGATTCACTTCAACTCACCGATAAACATAAAGTGGCCACGCCTGCGAACTGGCAGCACGGTGATGATGTGGTGATTGTCCCTTCACTGAAAGATGAAGAAGAAATCAAGCAACGTTTTCCAAAAGGTTATACAGCGGTTAAACCTTATTTACGCCTCACGCCCCATCCTGAGCAAAATTAAAAGGACTCCTTTTTAATTTTGCGAAAGACAAGCGAAGTAAAGGATAAGAGAAACTCTATTTTCCACATTTTATGCTTTATCGAATACGACATTGACGTGCCACGGATTCGATTTGTTGATACAGCCTGTCTTCGGATAGGCTTTTTTATATTCAAAATCTCGTATTCACTTTAAACTTGAAATAACAAAAACAACATCTACGCTCTGTATGAAAATCTGCATATTTCCAATTCTCATGAGTGGCTACCTCCTAACCACAGGTTGCATGACTACGCCTGCCCTGCCTGAACCTCAACGTCCTCAGCATTGGGGACAGCCCATTCATCAGAATCATAATTTTCATCAAATCAGCAATTTTGTTTATCGTAGTGAGCAGCCTTCAACTGAACTCATTCCTTTATTAAAGCAGCATCAAATCAATGTGGTTATTAATTTACGTTCACGGGATCAAGACAGCTTTGTTTTGAGCAATGAAAACTTTCAGCTACATCATGTACCCATACATACCTGGGCAATTGATCGGGAAGATTTATTGAAAATTATGCTACTGATTCAGCAAGCACAACAAAATCACCAAAAGGTGCTCCTGCATTGTTATCACGGTTCAGACCGCACTGGTGCAAGTGTCGCCATGTACCGAATTATTTTTGAACATTGGCCGATTGAGCAGGCGCTACAGGAAATGAAACATGGCGGTTATGGCTTTCATGCCATTTGGAGCAATATCGAAAAGTTATTCACGCCTGAAAATGTAAAATGGATTCGCGAGCAACTCACGAATCCATCTACAGGAACTTTGGTTAATACAAAGAATTAACGCTTATCTAGCGGCACCCAGTCATTCACCCAAGCTGATTTCATATTCAGGCTGGCATCAGACGCAATTTTCTTACGAAGTGCATCTGCAGTCTCACGGTCTTTGGACGGCCCCACCATGATGCGTACACCTTTAGACGTTGAGCTTTTGGTGACCTTATAACCTTTGGCACGCAGTTTGGCTGCTACAGCATCCGCATTGGCTTCATTCGCTGCCAGTGCCACCTGTACCATCCATTGCTTGTCCTCTTCACCTTCCAGTAACTTACGCGCCTGCTCAGCTTCTGCTTTCTTCTTGGCTTCTTCGGCTGTAGCCTTTTTCTTGGCTTCTTCAGCTTTACGTTTTTCGTCAGCTTTACGTTTTTCCTCGGCAGCTTTACGTTCAGCTTCTTTCTTTTCAGCCGCTTTACGCTCTTCCTCGGTTTTACGTTTTGCTTCAGCCGCCTTACGTTCTGCTTCGGCTTTTTGCTGTTGCTCTAACTTGCGTTTTTCTTCAGCGGCTTTACGCTCTGCTTCTTTCTTGGCTGCGTCAGTAGAACTATTGGCTTTTTGTTGGTCCAGCTGCTGCTGGGCTAACTTTTTTTCTTGCACCGCTTTTTCTTCAGCTAGACGTTTCTGCTTGGCCTGTTCATCTTCCACCAGTTCTGGTGGAATATTATCGGAACTTTGCTGTCCCAGGCGGTGTGCATTCAGGGCAGCATATTCTTCAGCTGCTTTACGCGCAGCATCTGCTTCAGCCTGCTGTTGCATCGCTAAAAATTCGGCCGCACGCGCCTCCTGTTCTGCAACCGATTTTTCCCGGTCACGACGTTGCTGTTCAAGTAAACGCTTTTCTGTTTCCACATCGACCGTCAAAGAACCGAGCGAATGATTGCCTGTCTCTTTATTTTCAACTTCCGCAGCCTGTGCCGGATTTTGCTGACGGTCCTGATTGATTTCATCTTGGCCTTTCAGGAGTAATGCTGCCAATAAAACACCACCACCGAGTAAAACAACACCGCCCATCCAGCGCTGTTTGTTATTCATTGACATTCTTCCAAATACTCCCATACCGCTTCTAAGGTATGAAATGATCCACATACCAAAATCAGCTGATTATTATCTGTTTGATCCAGTGCTGATTTAAAAGCTAATTTTACATTGTCAAATTGTTCTACCGCCTCACCGCTTAAAGCATCAGCCAAAACTGTGACCTCTGCCGCACGTGGGACGAATAATGGTGCAATTTTCCACAATTGAACCGTGTCTTTCAATAACTTGACGACAGAATTTATATCTTTATCTGCCAGCATTGAAAATACACAAATGACTTCATTATATTTTTGATTGTAATTTAAATAATCTCGTAATTGTTTCAGCAGAAATTCCACCCCATGCGGGTTATGTCCTGCATCAAAAATCACGGTTTTATTCTGGATTTGACGGATTTCAAACCGTCCCGGCAATTTTGCCGTTTGAATGCCTTGTGCAATTGCCTGCTGGCTGACGTTTAATCCGCTCAGCAGAATGGCGGCCACGGCGGTAGAAATATTATCCAGTGCCAGCGAACCTGTTGGGAGTTTTAAGGTCGTACCCGATGAAGCAAAAGCCCAGCTTTGGCCATCTTCAAAGGCTTTATAGAAATAATCACGGTTGATTGCATACAAAGATGCATTACATTCTTGAGCTTTATTTAGAATGGCTTGCGGGATCTGTTGCTGTCCACCAAACACGACTGGAATATCCGGGCGAATAATTCCGGCCTTTTCAAAAGCAATTTTCTCGATGGTGTCACCAAGCCAGTCAGTATGATCCAGACCAATATTGGTAATCACCGCAACATCCGGATTGACCACATTGACCACATCCAGACGGCCGCCTAAACCAACTTCCAGCACCCAGACATCACAGCACTGATCTTTAAAAATCACAAAAGCAGCCAGTGTGGTGGCTTCAAAGAAAGACAGGCTCAAACCGCATTCGCGACGAGCCCGATCGACCTGAACAAAAGCATCAATGAGCAACTGATCTTCCACTTCAATGCCGCGTAATTTCACTCGTTCATTGAAACGGTACACGTGTGGAGACTGATATAATCCGACCTTGAAGCCTTGTGCATTCAAGATCGCGGCCAGCGTAGTAGTGGTTGAACCCTTACCATTGGTTCCTGCCACCGTCAGCACTTTGGCTTCCGGACATGTTACTCCCAGCTTTTCAGCCACAGGAATAACCCGTTCCAGACCTAAATCAATACCCGTAACGTGAACATGGCTCCAATAATCGAGCCATGTATTTAAAGAATCTGTTGCTAAGGGTGCTGTGTTCAATGCAAATTCATCAACTTCGTAACGATACGATAAACTGTATCACGTAATGCATGACGGTGAACAATCTGATCGATTACCCCATGATCAAGCAAATATTCCGCGCGCTGGAACGGTTCTTCCAGTTTTTCACGTACAGTCTGTTCGATCACACGTTTACCGGCAAAGCCAATCATCGCTTTCGGTTCAGCAATATGTACATCACCCAGCATTGCCAATGATGCGGTCACACCGCCGTACACTGGATGAGTCAATACCACTACATAAGGCAGACCTGCTTCTTTTAAACGCTGGATCGCAGCCGAAGTACGCGCCATTTGCATCAGGGACAACATGCCTTCCTGCATACGAGCACCACCCGAAGCAGCAAAACAGATCAAAGGTTGACGAGCTTCAATCGCATGTTCTGCAGCCTGAACAAAGCGGTCACCGACCACTGTGCCCATAGAACCGCCCATGAAGTCGAACTCAAACGCACAGGCAATCATCGGTACGCCTTTCAGCAAACCCTGAATTACCACCAGTGCTTCAGTTTCACCGGTTTTCTTTTGCGCTTCAGCCATACGGTCTGGATAGGCTTTACTATCGACAAATTTCAGGGGATCTTTGGCTATAAATTCCTGACCCAATTCTGTTTGTACCTGATCAAAGAACCAGTTCAGACGTTCACGGGCTTTCATACGCAAATGTTCATCACATTGCGGACAGACATAGGCATTAAATGACATGGCAGTACGGGTCACCAATGCATGACATTCAGGACACTCAATCGTAGGCTCGGTAAATGTCGCTTTATATGCCGTTTGCTCATCGGGTACCTGAATGCCCGGAACAGTACGCTCCGTCCATGGGGTCGATGGGCTCAGAATTTTGCCTGATTTCACTTGTTGACTCATACTAACTCATCGAGCGCTGCTCGAAGCTCCTTGACTTTATTCACCGTCGCAATAACGGCTTGTTCTGGTGCGAGCGTTGCAAACTGCTTTACAAACGCACTACCCACAATAACTGCATCGGCAGCAACACCCATCGCTTTCGCAGATGCAGCATCACTGATACCGAAACCTACGCCTACAGGAACATCAGTCACAGCTTTAATCTTTTGAATGCGTGCAGCGGCTTCAGAGACATCTAAAGTTGCTGCACCGGTCACGCCTTTCAGTGACACATAGTAAATAAAGCCGCTGGCCTGTTTTGCTACATGTTGAATACGTGCATCGGTTGAAGTTGGTGCCAGCAGGAAAATCTGATCCATGTCATATTTTTCCAGTACTTCACCCAGACTTTGTGCTTCTTCTGGTGGCAAGTCCACCAGCAACACACCGTCTACTCCACATTCATAGGCATAAGCCACAAACTTTTCATAGCCAATTACTTCAACCGGATTCAGATAACCCATCAGCACCACTGGTGTTTCGCGATCTTTCAAGCGAAATTCTTTCACCATGTGCAGGGCATCCAGGGTATTGGTTCCACCTGCCAGAGCACGTTCAGCAGCTAGTGCAATCACCGGCCCATCTGCCATCGGGTCCGAGAAAGGAAGTCCCAGCTCAATCACGTCGACACCCGCTTCCACCATCTCATGCAGCAAAGGCACTGTGACTTCTGGATGCGGATCACCCGCCATGACATAAGAAACTAAAGCTTTACGCTGTTGAGATTTAAGTTGTCCAAATCGTGTGGCTAAACGTGACATAGAGAGGTATTTTCCTTAACGTGTTTCAAACTTGAGGCATTGACTATGTAGAAATACAAGACATCGCATTGTAACGCTATTTTTTGTCCAATGAACAGTCTGCGATACCGACCTCGAGTACTTCATTTCCTGTGCGAAGATTTCAAAACAATTCGGAAGGGTCTATTTACGATTATTTTGATTTTTTTCACAATGATCAAAGATGCCTAATTTTGCTATTACCTAAAATCCTGAATATTTAGATAAACTTATTTTTATCATATAAAAATTAATAAAAATGCAGATGTTAGCGCATTCATTTAAAGTTTTCTGAAATAGCAAAACCTGCTTTATACTAGTCCTATTCTCTTACTTTTTTATCTCCTATGCAGACTGATTCTGAGGCTACAGTGCAGGCACGCGCCATTGCACTGCTGCCGCTTATTGTATTTTTAACCATATTTTTGGGTAGCGGGATCTATCATTCCCTGATCGGAACCGAGTTCGCGTTCTATCAGGTGAAAGCGCCTGTGGCTGCCCTGCCTGCGATTATCTTGGCTGCATTAGTGTATCGCGGCAAACTCAACCAGGGCATTGAGGAATTCCTCAGAGGTGCCAGTCATCCGAACTTAATTCTGATGTTTATGGTGTTTATGCTGGCAGGTGCTTTTGCCAGCGTCAGTAGCGCCATTGGCAGCGTCGACGCCACCGTGCAGATGGGCTTGTCAGTGATTCCACCTACATTTATTCTGCCGATGTTATTTGTGATCTCGGCCTTTATTGCCACGGCGATGGGTACCTCCATGGGCACCATTGCAGCCTGTGCGCCGATCGCTTTTGGTTTCACCCAGGTGACCGATATTGACGTGATTTATGCGATTGGTGCGGTCGTCGGTGGTGCCATGTTCGGTGATAACCTGTCCATGATTTCAGACACCACCATTGCGGCGACCACCAGCCAACGCGTACAACTGCGTGACAAGTTCAGGGTCAATGTCTGGATTGCAGTTCCAGCCTCAATCGTCACTATTTTAATTTACGTGTTAAGTACCGGCAGTAGCAACACATTGGAATACAAGGATTTTAACTGGCTTCTGGTCTTACCTTATATCGCCGTATTTATTTTGGCCTTTAGCCGTTTACACGTTCTGGCTGTACTGACCATTGGCGTACTACTTTCCGGCTTGTTTGGCCTATTTGCCACAGCTGAATTCGATCTGCTCAAACTGAATACTTCAATTTATGATGGCTTTGTCGGCATGTTTGAAGTGGCGTTATTGTCGATGTTCCTGGGTGGCCTCTCGGCGATCATGCAACGTGAAGGTGGTTTACGCTGGCTGATCGAGCGTATTTATAGCCTGACTCGTCTGTTTAAAGTCGGTCAGCAACGTGCCGGTGAAATCGGGATTAGTTTTCTGGTGGTGTTTTCGAATATCTTTGTGGCCAATAATACCGTGGCGATTATTCTGTCGGGTGATATGGCGCGTGAAGTTGCCAAAGAATATGGCGTGGATCCTAAGCGTTCTGCAGCACTGATGGATATTTTCTCCTGTGTGGTGCAAGGGTTGATTCCCTATGGCGCACAGTTACTACTGGCCTGTTCCATTGCAAAAATCTCACCGGTTGAACTGATTGGTGGTGTGTACTATTGCTGGATTCTGGCCATTTTTGCGATTGCGGCGATTGCGTTTAGATTCCCTCAAATCAAAGCCAGCGCTTAACCTCACCATTTTCTTCAAATAAAAAAGCGACCTGTTTGGGTCGCTTTTTTTAGCTTCGCTGTTGGTGTAACTGCCTTTTGCGCTCTAACAATGTCTGTCCGGTGGCTGCCTTGTAGGCCCGTGCCAAAGCCGATTGATCAGAGTAATCCAGCTGCTCGGCGATCTCGCTCAGCCCCAGTCCCTGTTGCAACAGCAGCTCGCAACGTTTAATCCGCTGCTGTTCCAGCAGTTTTTTAAATGAGGTGCCATGGGTGCTGAATAAGCGCTGCAAACTCCGGGTCGACATCAGCAACTGCAGGGCAAGCTGTTCAACTTTAATCGCCTGATGCCGGGTACGGAGCTGTTCGGCAATCATTTGCTGCGCCTGTTCCAGGTGATTCTCAAGTGGTGGCTTGGCGGCAATCGCCTGTTCTGCCTGATGAACCAGTAGCTGCAACAGCATCGGATCTGCCTGCTCAGACCCATGTGCCAGTCCTTGCAAATCCAGTTCTATGCCATAATAGTCCTGAGAAAATCTCACCTCACTGGCAAAAAACTTTTGATAATGAATTTTCGCCATATCAGGCGCATGAGCAAAACGCACACAATGTAGTAACAGTTGATGATCCTGCAAAATGACGCGTCCCAATTGCACCATCGCGGCCATGGTCAGCTCATTGAGCAGATTATATTTTTCATCCAGATAGACCCAAAATAATTCAATACTGTGTTCATGCTGTTTCAACTGCAAAGGTACAAACTCACTGCCATCAATCACCAGTCGTTGAAAACGCATAATATGGCGGATCATTTCCGCAACGCTGCTGCTTCTCGAAGCCATATAGCCGAGCACGCCAAAATGTTCTGGACGAATAACCTGCACGATCTCGAAAATTAGTTGTGGACAGTTTAAATGTTGCCGGGTTCTTAACAGAAGCTGATTTAATAATTCCAGCGGCACTTGCGTGGCAAAAGGCTGATCAATCAGGGGGACAAGCGCTTCATGTACATCTTGCAGAAAGTCAGCTTCCAAAGGCTCAATTTGCAGACTGCGCAGATAAGTCGCCCAAAGCTGAATATAACCATTGGATATTTTAATTTCTTGCATGCGCGCTTCCCGCTGCCTGCTTTAGTCTAAGCAGTTTTATTTTCATTTGGCATAAAATGTATAAAAATTGGCAAGCACTGTCAAAACAATTACGGTATTCCCCGACATACTGTCAGCATCGTCACAAAAAAGAACTTCTAAGGTGAATGCAGTATTAAAATCTTCAATAAAGCCCGTGGTCCGGACCCAGCTTGATTTTAAACTGGATGAAATTCCGCGCTACTGGTTTGGCGGCGATCCCTTTCTGACCCGCATGTTCGATGCCTTGAGCCTGACCTTTCCAGATGGCGAGCGTTATTTTATTCAAAGTGTGCGCCTGTTCCGCGATCAGATCACAGACCTGGAACTGCAACAACGTGTGGCAGATTTTATTCGTCAGGAAGCACAGCACGGCATTGCCCATGAAAAGATGAACCAGCTGATGCGTGAACAAGGCATGCCCGTCGATGATTTTATCGAACGTTTAAATAATATGTTCGCCTATGACCTCAAACATCGTTCAGCACAGTTCAATATTGCAACTACGGCAGCGGCAGAACACTTGACCGCGCTGATGGCTGAAACTTTTTACGGTCAGAAATCCACCTTAAAAGACGGGCATCCTTATGTACGTGCCATGTTTGCCTGGCATGCAATTGAAGAAATGGAACATCGTGATGTGGCTTTTGACGTGATGAAAGATGTCGCGAAAACACCTGAATGGATGCGCAAAATGACCCTGCTCAGTACGACATTTTTGATGTTTAGTTATACCGCCTATCGCGCCAATGTCATGCTGAAACATGATGGCTTCAGTGTCTTAGAGCGTTTGCAAATGAACCTGAAAGGACTGCCCTGGTTGTTTGGCCGCAACGGCACTTTGACCCGCATGGGCCCACAATATCGGGACTGGTTTAAAAAAGACTTCCATCCTAGTCAGCATCCTGTGATTGCGCAATATGATGTCTGGGTAAAAACCTTAGCCGAAACCAATGATCCAATTCAGGCAGGTGAAGCCTTCTGGCAGGCCGCCAAAGATTAAGCTCAAATCAAAAAAGCCTTCAAAATTGAAGGTTTTTAAATGACCCAAGATGATTTACCACTTGGCATAATGCTGTTCAAGCAAGGCATATTCATTCAGTAAAATAATTTCCTGATCATCCTGATGGATCGTTCCGGAAATCTTGGCCTGCCACTGACTAAACTGACTACCGACCAGACGCAGATTCAGATTTTCATAACGGCGCCAGCCTGTACTCACCATCAGATTCAGTTTTTCATCCAGTGATTGAATCGTCCATTTATTTTCCGATTCCTGCTGGAACAGTACATCGGCCAATGGATAAATCTTTCCATTGATCCACAGACAGTTTTCATTGCCAAAGCTTTCATTTACACCTGAGGCCAGATTAATCCCAATCCGGTTCTGGTTCACATCCCAGAAATTACAGGACAGCCAGAACCAGGCGGTTTCCGGGCGTAAAAAGCCACACGTATCATCTAATGAGGCAAAGCTGCGTTCATTAAACTGGATGGTTTGCCCCTGCTTGTTAATGAAAAAGCCTTCACAGCCCAAAGTGGTCAGTTTCTGGGTATAGGTCCAGCCGTTGATGCCAGTTGGACTGCACATACTCAGTGGATCGGTACCTGCACAGAAAATCCGGGCACTAAGTTTAATCTCGCCATATTTGCTGACGTTGATATAACGCACGCCGTTGGCATGCTGGATATCGATCTGAAAAGGTGATTTGTGGAAATAACTATGATTAAACAGTGGCTGTTCATCCAGCACAGTGTTACGGGATAGGAAATTAATTGCATTCCATTCCAGCACTTCATTGCTCATATGGTTATAGACATAGACAAAACCATGCCCTGCCCATGCAATATCAGCAATCGCCAGTCCAATCGTATAATGCTCGTGCTGAATACTACAGAATTTGAATTTTTTATATTTTAGATGCTTACGCCAGCCTGACAGCACATGACCATAAGGATTCTTGTATTGATATGCCTGATAGTCAATACTTTTTGGAAGCTCCTTGAAACGTCCATAACGCGGTTGTCCATTTGCCTGAATTAAATCCATTTAAGACATTCCATCTCAGTCAAAACTGTTTTTCCTTGGCAGTATTATGCCAATTATTAAATTTTGATAAAGAGATTTTTTAAACCGCTTATCGAATCATTAAGCCAGCCACAAGTTTAATTCAATCGCAAACTACTTTAAATCGTGAGATAGGTATTTTCCCAGCGATTGCCACTGAAACTACCTTCTAACAGTTGGACGTAACGGCCATAAACCTGATCGATGGCAATACAGTCATCTACATCCAACACGCGGTCGGTATGCTGTTTTTGCCAGTGCCGGGCGAAGTAAGCTTTACCGCGCTGTTTAGCGACCATAGCATTCTGCGCAACCACCAACACATAACGATGCAACTCGCCAAACTCACGTGGATCATAACCACCCAGATTAATCAGCCAAAGTTTTTCATCGGATTGCTGTGGCTGTGCATCAGTAAATTGCAGCGCATAGGACCTGCCTTCAAACTCTAGCCCGTTGATTTGCGCCCAGGCATCAATATGCAAGCCTTTCTGTTCCGCAAACCAGGCATTTTTCAATTGCGGATAGGTATCTTCCAGACTCTCTCCCACTGCCAAAACCACATCATGAACTTCTGTATTGGCACGGGCATGACGACCACCGAGCATCACAATAAACAGGCTGGGCATTACATTTCCTTGTTAGCGTCAATCTTTAAGATCATTTCATTGATGCTTGCCAGTATAGCGCAAAGCTATTCCATGATGATGTAGCCCTCTGCCAAGGACAAATTTGCATCATCAGCCTGACTGAATTTGCGCAAAACAGCATCCAGTCAGTTGGTATCGATATCCATATCGAGGATCAGTTTAAACCTGTGTCAGGATCAAAAAACCATTTTCAGTGAATACAATTGGCTAGCAGAACATTTCCGATCATTTTCATCAGGATTTACAGCGATAGAGGATTATTTTTTTGTACAAAATACAAACACGGCTAAACCGCACAAATCTGTACAAATTTTCACCCAAATTTCAATCTAAAGGCATATTTCGTTGACTGAAATGCGCTGAAAGACGATACTCTCAATGTTTTTATTTAAGCAAATCGGTTCAAAGAGGCTGGGCCAAAAGTTCGGTCCTCAGAAACTCAATCCAACGCAAGGGGCTATATATGGCTGGTGGAAAGTCAACTATCATTTACACACTGACCGACGAGGCGCCATTACTGGCGACTTATTCTCTGCTGCCGATCATTGAGACCTTTACTAAGCCAGCTGGCGTTGAGATCGTCAAAAGTGACATCTCTGTAGCTGTGCGCGTGCTCTCCGAATTTACAGATTACCTAAGCGAAGAGCAAAAGGTGCCTGACACTCTAGCTGAGCTAGGTCGTCTTACACAAGATCCAGACACGAACATTATCAAACTCCCAAATATCAGTGCTTCTGTTGGCCAGCTAACAGCGTGTATCAAGGAACTTCAGTCTAAAGGCTATGCAATCCCTGACTATCCTGAAAACCCGACCACTGAAGAAGAAAAAGCAATCAAGGCACGTTATAGCAAATGTCTTGGTTCAGCAGTAAACCCTGTTCTACGTGAAGGTAATTCCGATCGTCGTGCACCTGCTGCCGTTAAAAACTACGTGAAAAAACACCCTCATTCTATGAGCGAGTGGAAACAGTGGTCTCAAACTCACGTTTCACACATGGACGAAGGTGACTTCTACCACGGCGAAAAGTCAATGACTTTAGACCGCGCCCGTGATGTGAAAATGGAATTGATCACCAAGTCTGGTGAAACCATTGTTCTTAAGCCAAAAGTTGCGCTTCAAGACGGCGAAATCATCGACTCAATGTTCATGAGCAAGAAAGCACTTTGCGACTTCTACGAGAAAGAACTTGAAGACTGTCGTGAAGCGGGCATCCTGTTCTCTTTACACGTTAAAGCAACCATGATGAAGGTATCTCACCCAATCGTATTTGGTCACTGTGTAAGAATCTACTACAAAGAAGCATTCGAAAAACATGGCAAGCTTTTTGATGAGCTTGGCATTAATGTCAATAACGGTATGGCAGGCCTTTACGAGAAGATCGAGACACTTCCAACTTCTCAACGTGAAGAAATCATCCGTGACCTGCACGCTTGTCAAGAACACCGTCCAGCATTGGCGATGGTTGATTCTGCAAAAGGCATCACTAACTTCCACTCTCCTAACGACGTCATTGTAGATGCTTCTATGCCTGCAATGATCCGTGGTGGCGGTAAAATGTGGGGCGCTGACGGCAAACCTTACGACTGTAAAGCAGTTATGCCTGAATCTACATTCGCGCGTATTTATCAGGAAATGATCAATTTCTGTAAGTGGAATGGCAATTTCGATCCAAAAACCATGGGTACTGTACCGAACGTTGGTTTGATGGCGCAAAAAGCTGAAGAATACGGCTCACACGACAAGACCTTCGAGATCTCTGAAGCCGGTGTTGCAAACATTGTTGATCTTGAAACTGGCGAAGTGTTGATGTCACAAAACGTGGAAGAAGGCGATATCTGGCGTATGTGTCAGGTGAAAGACGCACCAATCCGCGACTGGGTGAAACTTGCAGTTACTCGTGCACGTAACTCTGGCATGCCGGCAATCTTCTGGCTTGACCCGTACCGTCCACACGAAAATGAACTGATCAAGAAAGTTGAAAAATACCTGAAAGATCATGACACCACTGGTCTTGATATCCAGATCATGTCACAAGTACGTGCAATGCGTTATACGCTTGAACGTGTTGCTCGCGGTCTAGATACCATTTCTGTAACAGGTAACATCCTGCGTGACTACCTGACTGACTTGTTCCCGATCATGGAATTGGGTACATCTGCGAAAATGTTGTCAATCGTGCCATTAATGGCAGGTGGCGGCATGTACGAAACAGGTGCAGGCGGTTCTGCTCCTAAACACGTACAGCAGTTAGTTGAAGAAAACCACTTACGTTGGGATTCACTCGGTGAATTCATGGCGTTGGCGGTATCTTTAGAAGAAATGGGTATTAAAGAAGGCAATGACGACATCAAGTTACTTGCTAAAACTTTAGATCAAGCGACTGGCAAATTGCTAGATAACGATAAGTCTCCTTCTCGTCGTACTGGCGAATTGGACAACCGTGGTAGCCATTTCTACCTGGCGAAATTCTGGGCTGAAGAACTTGCTGCTCAAGACGAAAATGCTGAATTGAAAGCGAAATTTGCACCACTTGCAAAAACTTTAGCTGAAAATGAAGAGAAAATCGTTGCTGAGCTTGCAGCAGTTCAAGGCAAATCAGTAGACATCGGCGGTTACTACGCAGTTGATCAAGAAAAAGTAAATGCAGTGATGCGTCCAAGTGCAACGTTGAATGCTGCTCTTGCTTCAATCTAAGTTGATACAAAACTGACGGTGTCAGTGATGTAGAAAAAACCGGCGTTTAGGCGCCGGTTTTTTATTTATTGCCATTTCATATCAAATAAAAAATCTTAAAAAGCTTATTAGGTAGACTTGCTATTTCTTTCTAGCAATATAATAGTTTTAGGTTTTTTAATATTTTTATATTTTACGTTAGCTTCATTAATTTTTTTTATGAAATCAACTGCATCTTTAAGTTGATCTTCAAGTACTAAGCATAGTAATGCTAGTGCAATAAACACCACTGAAATAAAAATAAATCCAATACTAACAAAAACTTGAATGCTGCTAGAATAACCAAGTACCAATAAAAGCACCATACCTAATGAAGCAAAAACAAAATAACCTCCTATTAATACATAACGCCGAAAGGTGGCGTTCAAAGACAAAAATGGCTTAACAGATAAATCTTTAGAGATATTTAATGTTTGCCCTTTGGTATAAGAAATATAATTAATCCCTTGATCAAACAAAAAAATCATATGATCAAAACTAACCAAATAGTTCTGATGAAACTCAATTAATTTATTTACCAAGTTATGATCAACATTCGGACTCTTTGCAAGATCCTGCGCTGCTCTATCTAGTACTAACTGATTAACATTTCCACTGTCATAATATTTCTCAAAATATTGAATACTTGATACAAGCCTATCTGAAATCTTTTTATGCTTTAGGTTTGTTATTTCATGTCTTTTCAAAAACAATGTAATAATAGTTATCATCACCCCTGCCATCGGTGCAACAAGCTTCCAATCCATTTCCATCTATTAACCACTACGCAATCAATTAAGCTAGAACTATGATTTATCATTAGATTTTAATAATGTGAAGTACTTATTATTCAAATAATTTATTTCAGGCAATAAAAAACCCCAAGACTGAATATGCTTGGGGTTTTCTAGAATTTTGGTCCCGAGGGTCGGACTCGAACCGACACGTCATCTCTGACAGCGGATTTTGAGTCCGCCGCGTCTACCAATTTCACCACCTCGGGAGTGGATGAAAGGTATAATACGCGATTTCTCAGCACTGTCAACGCAGAATATTTACATTTGTTTATTTTTAAAACAAATCGCATTTTTTCGTTTTAAAATCGAGCAATTCCCGCCATAAAAAAGAAAAAAGTTTATACTAGCCGCAGTTTTTTTAGCGTAAATCATCATGCAACTTTCTGATTTTAATTTTGATCTCCCTGATGAGCTGATTGCTCGCTATCCACTGGAAACACGCAGTGCCTCTCGCCTGCTGCACCTCGATGCTCAAGGTCAATATCATGACCATCAATTTACCGACATTTTGGATTTACTTGAAGACGGCGACTTATTGGTATTAAACGACACCAAAGTCATGAAGGCCCGTTTAAAAGGTAAACGTGCTTCAGGCGGTGCAGTAGAAGTGCTGGTTGAACGTATGCAAGATCGCTTTATTGCCTACTGCCATATCAAGGCCAGTAACACTCCGAAAGCCGGTGCAGAACTTTTTATTGGCCCAGATGCTGTTAAAGTCACGGTACAAGGCCGTCATGAAAACTTGTTTATAGTAGAATTTTCACAACCAATTCTAGATGTGCTGGATCAATACGGCGCCTTGCCAATTCCGCCTTATTTCAACCGTGAAGCGGAAGAGATTGATACTGAACGTTATCAAACTGTATTTAATGACCCGACCAAACTGGCCAGCGTTGCAGCACCTACTGCCAGCCTGCATTTTGATGCCGATCTGCTGGCAAAATTGGAAGCCAAAGGCATTCAAAAAACTTTCGTAACCCTGCATGTTGGCGCAGGTACTTTCCTGCCAGTGCGTACCGATGATATTCAAAATCACATCATGCACAGCGAATGGTGCGATGTCCCTGAAACTGCGGTCGAGATGATTCGCCAGACCAAAGCGCGTGGCAATAAAGTTATTTCCGTAGGCACAACTGCCACCCGTGCAGTCGAAAGTGCAGCGCAAGCACATAACGGTGAACTGGCAGTCTGGACAGGTGATACCCAGATTTTCATTTATCCAGGTTATCAGTTCAAAGTAGTCGATCGTTTGATCACCAACTTCCATTTACCAGAATCAACCCTGTTAATGCTGGTGTCTGCCTTGTCCAACCGTGACAATATTCTCAATGCTTATAAGCATGCAGTAGACAGCAAATATCGCTTCTTCAGTTATGGCGATGCCATGCTGGTTGATCAGGCGAAATAAGCGAGAACCATTGCCCATGCCGATCGAGTCTGTACAACAGTCCATTCATATTCGCCGCAAGAAGAATGCAGTGGTGTTTCAGAATATCGCTCGGCTTTGGGATCTGGGTCAACAGGCAAAAACACATCAGCAACTGCTGAACGGGCTGCATCCCTGGAATGGCCCGATTACGCTCAAGTTTGAAAATAACCTGCCGCTTGCGCTTGCCGGAATTGGGCTTTTTCTGATTGGCAGCATTTTTATTGCGCCGGGAAATATCTGGATTCAGAGCAGTGTTTTTCTCGGCTGTCTCTGCATTTTCTGGGCTTATATTTGCTACGAACAGCAGCAGCCCTTAGAGGAAGTCATTGCTTTTCTGGAAGAACAAGCACTGGCCAAGAAATATCAGCTTGCCTTTCAAAAACAGCCACAGCATATTTCTATGCCACTTAATCCCCTACACTTTATCCGGCATTTAAAACAATTATTTCCAGTATTCAACCAAGGTTCGTTGAGTAATGAAATTCAGCGTTATGCCAGCACGGTATGGGAAGACGAAAACGGCCAGCAACATCAGGTACTACTCTTCCAATACCACTATATTGATGAAGTGCAGGCCCGAAACAAGGAAGGCCAGCCAGTCAAACTGATGCAGGTCCATAAAGACCTGTGGGGCGTGTTTGTTTTTGATATCCAGATTCAGGGACTGGCCGTTACGACTTCCAGAAAGAAATTTTATTATCCTTATAGCCATCCCTGGCACAGCAGCGATATTCGCACCAATCAGCGCTTAAGCTTTTATGGCAGCGATATGCTGCAAACTGCCAAATTACTCAGTCCGGGTTTTGTGCTGCGACTGGCCGATTTTTTTGAACAGCGTCAGGGAGATTTACTGTTTCACCCAGAAAATAAAATACTGTGCTATCTGGGGCCACATGATTTATTTCAGGTATCGAGCAAGCAGCAGAATATTAGCGATATTTCCACATTGCGCGGTCATCTGAGAACGTTTAAATTAAAACAGCTCGAAAACTTACAACATGATCTGCTGCAGTTTTTAAAATAAATTTTTCGCATCATTTTTAAAATATAGATATAGCTTGGGGAGATCTCGGATGGGATTTTTGATTTTATGTTTGGTCATTGTGGCACTGATTGTCGCGATTATCATGATCCGCAACAGTATTGTCCGTCATCATAACGCCACGATTCGCGCTTGGTCGGATGTCGCCAGTTATGAACGGCAAAAACTGAAAATTCTGGATGGGCTGCAACCGCTGGTCGAGCAATACTCGAGTTTCGAAAAAGGTACGCTAGAAAAAGTCACCGAACTGCGTCAGAACATCATGAATCTGAATATCAAGGATGCCGATATTGGACAGTTACAGCGCATTGAAAGCCTGAATAAACAGTTGATGCATAGCCTGAATGTGGTGATTGAAAATTATCCGGAACTGAAAGCCAATGACATCTATCTGAAAATGATGGCTGAAATTGAAGAACAGAATGAAAATGTCGGTGCGGCGATTACCATTTATAATCGCAATGTCGAACTGTTTAACAACCAGATCCAGATTTTTCCGCACAACATCATTAACAATATGTTGCTCAGAAAAAAAGTGGTACGTCCATTCCGTGATCAAAGCGTGACTCAGAATTTTGATTACCGTCCGAACTTTCACTGAGTGAACAGCAAGATCTGATAAAATTTTGCATCCTTGGCGCATCACCTTATTATAAAAACAGCCAAGGATGCGGCTGTACCTGTCTAAAACTTATAAAATAAAGAATAAAAATTATGCTGGATTATTTAGAGCGCTTGCAACAGACGCTGGTCGAGGAATTTTATCGGTTATACGACCATTATTAGGATGATGAAATCTATGCCTGTAGTCTGGTCTTTGACGAATTTTTACTGCTGGATGATCTGGCCATCTCGACTGAACGCAGTATTTTTAAAGATCCGGAAGATCCTCAGCAATATCTGGCGGAACAGGATCGCTGGAATGTCCGGAAATGGCGTTATCGGGCCCACACTTCGCCCGACTCAGGACTCATCCCCTTTAAAACCTTGCTGGCCGATTATTTTAAAACTCAACACAGCTTTGGCCATCCGGTATTGGCACAGCAAAAACAGCTGCACGCGACGCATCTGGATTTATTGCTGGATAGTTTTAAACAGGCCAAACATCGTCTTTCTGAGGCTTATGGTCTGGATCTGGATAGCATCCTGTTTTTCATGAGCCTGCCGACCCAAGTCGAATTTGAATGCCAATCTGCGCAGACCCTGAATCCTGAGCATATTCATTTACAGAAATTTCTGGCATCCAGACAAACTACTCATTTACCGGCCATGCAGAAACGCTTGAAACTCTCGCAAAACGACAAGGATATTCTGATTGATCTGGAGCAGATGCTGGTAATGGAACCTTATGATTATCTGCAAGTGGCGCAAGATGCCTATTTGCTGACCTTGGAATCCTACTTTGTCGATAGCAATATTTATATCCAGAAACTGATCCAGCATATCGCCGCAATGGCCTCGGAACCTGATGGCAGCTGTGCCCTTAGCCGGGAAGATATCCAGCAGCGCTTGCAGCAGTTTTCTACCCATTCACCAATTTCCCCGGATGTTCCCTAGCTTCAGCGATAAATAAAATTACAGAGCGAATGCTCTACAATGCTGGCGTTTAGCGTAAGAATCAAGGAAAATAGCGCCCTTTAGCTATAACAATCAGCGAACTGTTTTTTCGCCTTGATGTGGAACTCCTATGAAGTTTGAAAAATTAGGTCAGTCGGGCCGTGCCCGTCGTGGTCGTTTAACGCTTGAACATGGTGTGGTGGAAACCCCGATGTTCATGCCTGTGGGTACTTATGGTACGGTCAAGGGCCTGTTGCCACGTGACATTAAAGAGATCAAATCTCAAGTCATTCTGGGCAATACCTTCCATTTGTATCTACGTCCAGGACTGGATGTAATTCGTGAACATGGCGGCCTGCACGGCTTTATGAAATGGAATAGTCCCATTTTGACCGATTCAGGCGGCTTTCAGGTCTTCAGTCTGGGCGCAATGCGTAAAATTAAAGAAGAAGGTGTGACCTTCCGCTCGCCGATTGATGGTTCAAAAGTATTTTTATCTCCTGAAATTTCAATGGATATTCAGCACACGCTGAACTCTGACATTGTAATGATTTTTGATGAATGTACCCCGTACCCTGCGACGCATGAAGAAGCGCGAAAATCTTTGCAACTTTCTTTACGCTGGGCCAAACGCTGTAAAACCCAGCATCATGAGGTGCTGAAAAACCGTAATGCGCTGTTCGGGATTATTCAAGGCGGTATGTATGAAGATTTACGTGATGAATCTTTAAAAGGCCTGCTTGAAATCGACTTTGATGGTTATGCGATTGGCGGCCTGTCCGTGGGCGAACCAAAAGAAGAAATGATCAAGGTCCTGGATTATCTTCCAGAAAAAATGCCTGCAGACAAACCGCGTTATTTGATGGGTGTCGGCAAGCCTGAAGATATTGTGGAAGCGGTGCGTCGCGGTGTCGATATGTTTGACTGCGTAATGCCAACCCGAAATGCACGTAACGGTCACTATTTTGTGACAGACGGCTTGGTGCGAATCCGTAACAGTAAATACCGTCATGACCAAAGCCCGCTCGATCCGCATTGCGACTGCTATACCTGCCAGAATTTCACCCGTGCGTATTTATTCCATCTTGAGAAATGTGGGGAAATGCTCGGCTCAATGCTCGGTACGATTCATAATCTGCGCTATTACCTGCGTTTGACTGAAGCGATGCGTGATGCATTAGACAACGGTACATTTGACGAATTTGTTCATGACTTTTATGCCCGCCGCGGCCTGGAAGTGCCACCTTGTCCGCAAGATTAATCCATCAGCATTTGCGCTGAGGAAAAAGACAATGTAAATTGCAAGAATATGTCAATTTATTATCGAGTTGATCACCAGTTTTTTATTTTAGGAAAATGTAATGAGCCTTTTTATTTCGACTGCTCACGCTGCAGGTGAAGCTGCACAACAACCAAGCATGATGGCGAACCTTTTGATGATTGCTGTTTTTATTGCAATCTTCTATTTCTTGATCTGGCGTCCTCAATCTAAACGTGCCAAAGAACACCGTGCTTTGGTCGACAGCCTTGGCGTTGGCAGTGAAGTGGTATTTGCAGGCGGATTAATGGGCAAAATCACCAAGATTGAAGGTGACTTCGCAGTGGTTGAATTGAGCCGTGGTGTAGAAGTCAAAGTTCAACGTGCAAGTGTGATCTCAGTCCTACCTGAAGGCACTTTAAATAACCTTTAATCAAAAATAGTCGTGCCCTCGCACGACTTTTTCATTTTAAGAAGAAAACGAATGCGTTACCCAGCATGGAAATATGTACTGATCCTGGTTGTCCTGGTGATCAGTACCTTATATGCCCTGCCAAGTTTGTATCCAGATGAACCTGCTGTACAGATTTCGGGTGCCAAAGCCGGTACTCAAATTGATGCAAGCATCGTACAAAAAGCAGAGCAAATTTTAAAAACTGAAAATATTGCCACTCATGACAATAGCTTTGGCAACAATGCAGCCTTATTACGTGTAGATTCAAGTGAATCGCAACTTAAAGCCAAAGAGGCTTTACGTCGTGGTTTAGGTGATGATTACGTGGTTGCACTGAACCTTGCCCCGACCACCCCAGAATGGCTGCAAAAAATTGGTGCCAAACCAATGAAGCTCGGCCTGGATTTACGGGGTGGTGTTCACTTCTTGCTTGAAGTGGATATGGACAAGGCCATTTCCCAGCGTATGGAAACCTCTGCGACGGATCTACGTCGTCAGTTGCGTGATAACAACCTGAAATTTAATAGCCTGAATTTAAGCAACAACACCATTGTGATGCAGTTTGCCAACAATGATGACCGTTCTGCAACGATGGACTTCTTGCGCCGTAATGGCAATGAGTTTACCCAGCAGGCTGTTGCGACCGAGACCGGTTCGACTTTACGTTTGAACTATACCGATGTGCGTAAGCAAGAAATTGAATCTTATGCAGTCAACCAGAACTTGACCACTTTACGTAACCGTATTAACGAGTTAGGTGTCGCAGAAGCACTGGTTCAAACCCAGGGCAGCAACCGTATTGTGGTTGAGCTTCCTGGTGTACAGGATACCGCTGAAGCGAAACGTGTCTTGGGTCGTACCGCGAACCTCGAGTTCCGTCTGGTGTCTGACCAGAATGATCAATACATTGATCCATATACCGGTCAGGCTACAGGTGCATTGCCACCAGGCACAGAAGTCTTTGCTTATGAATCACTGGACAGTGGTCGTCAGCTCCTGTTGAACCGTAACCGTATCTTAACCGGTGAACGTGTTCAGAATGCATCAAGTGGCTTTAGCCAGGACACAGGCGGTGCTGAAGTTAACATTACCTTGGACAGCGCAGGTGGCAAACTGATGTCGGATGCCACCCGTAATGCGGTCGGTAAACGTATGGCCGTCTTGTTCATCGAGAACAAGCAGCGCATTAATTATGTGGAAGACCCTGCGACCGGCACTCAAACTGAAGTTCGTACCCCGTATACTGAATCTGTAGTGATTAACGCTGCAACCATTCAGGCAGTACTGGGTTCTCAGTTCCGTATTACTGGTCTGGACTCACCGCAAGAAGCTGCTGAACTTGCCTTGATGCTGCGTGCAGGTGCGTTGGCTGCGCCAATGTACTTTGTAGAAGAACGTGTGATTGGTCCAAGTCTGGGTCAAGAAAACATCGACAAAGGTGTACTTTCAACTCAGATCGGTTTCCTCTTAGTCGCAATCTGGATGGTGGTATTCTTCCGTCTGTTTGGTGTGATTGCCAACTTTGCACTGGTCTTTAACCTGGCGATGATTCTGACAGTCATGTCTTGGATTGGCGCTTCCCTTACCCTTCCAGGTATTGCCGGTATCGTCATTACCATTGGTATGGCGGTCGATGCCAACGTACTGATCTGTGAACGAATACGGGAAGAAATGAAATGGGGGGCTTCGCCAAAACAGGCGATTGTTGCTGGTTATGATCGTGCCTATAACACCATTTTCGACTCGAACTTAACCACATTCCTGGTGGCATTCATTCTGTTCGCGATTGGTACAGGTCCGATCAAAGGCTTTGCCGTAACCCTGATGATTGGTATTGTCTGCTCGATGTTTACTGCAATTACAGTAACGCGTGCCGTGGTACAGCTCATTTATGGCAAAAAACGTAACTTGAAAAAGTTGAGCATTTAAGGAGATCACTGATGACTGAAAATACTCAACTGAATCAAAAACAGTACGGTCGCCCGGAAGACGAACGCATTATTCCGTTTATGAAGATTGCGATGCCTGCGGCATTGTTTTCAATCCTCTTAACCGTTGCAAGTATCTTCTTTATTGCCACCAAAGGCCTGAACCTCGGTTTAGACTTTACCGGTGGTGTGGCAGCCGAATTAAACTATACCAATCCGGTCAAACCTGAAGATGTCTCCAAGGCATTGAACCAGGCAGGCTTTAATGATGCTGTGGTTCAGACTTTAGGTTCTGAACGTGACCTGATGGTGCGTATGCCGGTTCAGGAAGATATCGAAGCTGAAGACCTGACCAAAGCTGTTACAGCCGCAGTTCAACTGCCAAATAATGCGGCAGAAGTACCGAAGGTTGATGTCGTCGGTGGACAGGTCGGTAATGAGCTCTATGTCCGTTCTGGCGGTGCTGTGGCACTTGCGCTCCTGCTGATGCTGGTCTATGTCACCATCCGCTTTGAGGTCAAGCTGGCTATGGGTGCAGTATTGTCACTGTTCCATGATATCGTCGTTACCCTCGGGATTTTTGCGATGATGCAGTGGCCATTTGACCTGACTGTACTTGCAGCACTCCTTGCAATCATCGGTTTCTCACTGAACGATAATATCGTGGTCTCTGACCGTATCCGTGAGAACTTCCGTAAGATTCGTGGTGCAGAACCGGTCGAGATTATCAACATTGCCCTGACTGAAACCCTGCGTCGTACCATTCATACCTCTATGACCTTATTGCTGGTGGTGCTTGCCATGATGCTGATGGGTGGTGATGGTCTGAAATGGTTCTCGATCGCGATGTTTGTCGGTGTCTTTGTCGGGACCTATTCGTCGATCTATATCGGTACGGCCTTTGCCTTGTGGCGTGGTCTGAACCGTCAGGACTTTATTGTTCAGGTGAAGCCAGAATTTGAAGACGAGAACCAGATTCCATAATCTGTTCTGTTTCATGTTCATCGTTCAGCCCGTCTTATGATGGGCTGAATTATTTCTGCCGTTTGAATATGTGGCAGTGGGAAGAATCGCAATGACTGAATGGGTTTTCTCAATATCGGTTTTTTGAAAAATCACCTTTCTGCTTTCATCCAGACTTTGGAATTCATAATGATCCCGAGCTTCGCTCACCAACTGCAAAATGAGCTGCAGGCCATTGACCAGATACACACAGAGTATGCCTGCAGTGGATAACTCGGCCTGTTTGTCACAAATCAGCCACCAGCCCGGTTTTAAGCTGGGAAAATAATACGACCCTGCTACCTGAATCGCATAATGCTGTGATTGCAGATGAAAAATATCCTGATTGAATGAGAGCGGTGAATCCAGGGAGATAAGTGCAAATGCCTGCTGTTCTATTACCTGCATTTGAAATAGTCTGCCTTGCTCTGGTATTGAAACTAATTCAACTTTTGGTTCAACCGACTGATCTAGAATGAACACATCTAGACCCAGTTGTTGCTCCAGTTCCCTTGCAGCCTTCTCCCCGATCTGACGTTTGCTATTCAGCAATTGCGCAATATATGAAGCAGACAAGCCAAAATGTTCACAGATCTCTTTGCCGGTTTTAAATTGCTGCGTCTCGATCAGCAGATCAATCACCTTGGCCAGATTATTTCGTCTACGTTCAAATATTTCGGTCGCGCTCATTTTGGTTTGCTGGTCTGTTTTTTATCCATGTGATTCAAATACCTTACAATAAAAAAGCCCACAATTGAATTGCAGGCTTTTTAAACTTACATAACGGGAATTAAGTACCCTGTACCAGACGGCGTGCGCTGATAATTCCTGGCTGCTGCTCAAGACGGGCCAATAGCTTGGAAAGTTGTGCCAGACCTTTGACTTCAATCAGCAGCTTCATATTAGCAATACCGTCCGCTTCCGAAATGGTATTCACCTGACGGATATTGATCTGATCCGAGAAAATCACTTGCGTCAGATCTTTGAGCAAACCGCGTCGATCATAAGCTTCCACTACAATCTGTACGCTCTGACCACGAGTCGGCTGCATTTCCCAATCGGCTTCTACCGCACGCTCAGGCTCTTGGGTGATCATGCGGACATAGTCCGGACAAGCGACTTTATGAATGCTCACACCACGATTCAGAGTGATATAGCCAGCAATCGATTCACCATGCACCGGTTGGCAACATTGCGCGACATGCAATTCCACGTTATCCAGACCGTCGATCAGAATCCCGTGCGCTGACAGCGTATGACTGGCACGCGGGTTCAGGGCAGGTTTTAGCACCAGTTCAGGTTCGTCCTGATCCAGATGCATGTGACGATTCACCTGATTAATCAGGGCATGCAGGCTGATATCACCATTGACCAGATTGACCAGAATATCATCACCGGTTTTGACATTGAAGTGGTTGCAATAATCACTCAGATCAATCGATTTCGGGTGAATTGCCAGACGTGACAATTCTTTGTTCAGTACTTCACGGCCGACTTCCAAGTTCTTGCTACGATCCTGCTGACGGAACCAGTGACGCAACTTGTCTCGTGCCCGGGCTGTCTTGATATAACCCAGCGAATTAACCAGCCAGTCCCTGTTCGGTTCCCGGTCTTTTTTGGTCAGAATCTCGACCTGTTCACCGGTTTTCAGGGTATAGGTCAGCGGCACATAGCGCTGATTCACCCGTGCAGCATAGCACTTGTTCCCGACTTCGGTATGCACATGATACGCAAAGTCGAGTACGGTCGAATCACGTGGTAGCTCTTTGATATCGCCATCACGGCTAAACACATAGATCTTTTCGAAGCCTTCAAAATCTTGAATATGCTCAAAATTCTCTATTTCATCTTCAGATTCTTTATGTGCACTGCTTTCATTACGCTCCTGATAATGCTCAAGTACCGCACGTAAGGAATGTAGACGATGGTTAAAGGAGCGATCTGTCGTTTTTGCACCTTCTTTATAATTAAAGTGTGAACACACCCCAAGTTCAGCTTCGTCATGCATTGCATGGGTACGAATTTGCACTTCAAGTGACTTGTTCTCGGCAATTACTGCTGTATGTAAAGAACGATAGCCATTGGCTTTCGGGTTGGTAATATAATCATCAAACTGATGCGGAATATGGCGCCAGATCTGATGCACAATACCTAAAGTGTGATAACACTCCGGTACGCTTTTCACCAGTACCCGTAAAGCACGAATATCATAGAGCTGGTCAAAGCTCAGGTTCTTGCTTTTCATTTTTCGATAAATCGAATAAATGTGTTTCACCCGGCCATTAATTTCAGCTTCGATACCATGTTCGGCCAATTCATTGCGTAATTTATCAATCACAAACTGAATATACTGTTCACGCTCCAGACGCTTTTCATTCAGTAAGGAAGCAATTTCTTTATAACGTTCCGGCGCAAGATAACGGAACGCCAGATCTTCCAGCTCCCATTTCAGCTGGGCAATGCCCAAGCGGTGTGCCAGTGGCGAGTAAATGGTCAGAATTTCTCGGGCCACCCGTTCCTGACGCTCACGCGAGGAATTGGCCAGTTCACGCAAGGCATAGGTACGTTCGGCCAGCTTGACCAGAACAACCCGTACATCTTCGGTGACCGAGATCAGCATTTTGTAAATGCCAGACAGATGTTCACGCTGGTTATTATTGAAATGATCTTCCAGGCGTTTATTTTTTTCGATCAGCTCAGACAGCTTACCCATGGCAAGCGTACCTTTGACCAGGCTATGCACCTGTTCGCCGAACTGTTCCAATACTTCACTGAGTGGCATGACGCCTTCACGAACAGCACGATACAGCATGGCTGCGGACAAAGTATCTTCATCGACATGCAGATGCGCCAGAATATCCGCCATCTCAATACCAGTATAAAAGGTATTGGAGCGGTGCTGAACCGTACTTTGCAGCTCTCTTTCTAATGTTAAGTGGGCGACTTCTTCGAGCTGCGTTAAAGGTGCGCCATCTAATATGCCACGAACCCGATCCAACCATTCAGTCAGATCCTGGTGTGCTTGTTCGGCATGTTCTACAGTCGTCTCCTGTGACAACTCATTGAGTCGTCCAGGGAGTTGCTCACGTACTGTGACCATACCCGTCTCCTACTTTTAAAAACATCATTTCTTTAATCGTTTATTTGATTTTCTTTTTCGAACAATGCGATTGATTCAACATGTCCAGTATGTGTAAACATATCCATCACGCCCGCTTGGGTGAGACGATAGCCCTGTTGTACCAAGAGTCCTGCATCTCTGGCGAGTGTCGCAGGATTACATGACACATAAACGATTCTTTTAGCTCCAAACTGAGGGATATAATGCATCACTTCTTCTGCCCCGGCACGTGGCGGGTCGATTAATAATGCATCAAAACCTTGATTTGCCCAAGTGTGGTGCGAGAAATCTTTGGTTAAATCTTGTGAATAGAACGATATTTGTGCAATACCATTGTTTTTGGCATTTTCCGCACCACGTCGAACCATTTCATCACTTCCCTCGACCGCAATCACCTGACCCGACGCACCAACACAGCGCGCCAGCGGCAAAGAAAAGTTTCCTAATCCACAAAACAGATCCAGAACCCGTTCACCCTGTTCTAGCTGAAGCAAATCACATGCCAATCGTACCATTTGCGGATTGATGCTTGAATTTACCTGAGTAAAGTCCAGAGGATTAAAGCCGAATTTCACATCAAAGTCATCAAGACCATAGTGTAAGCGTGCAGATGCTTCTGGATCATCTATCCGCGAGAGCGTTTCTTTGCCGGCAGGCTGCAGATACAGTTGCCAGCCTTTCTGTAACGTAAATTCGCGCAATTGGTTGACATCATCGGCAGATAATTTTGCAGTTTCACGCACTAACAGCGCAATGTCCTGATCCCCCATGGCCAATTCTATATGACCGATGTCAGCCTTACCATTGAGACCTTGCAGCAATTGTTTAAGACCTGTAACCGAGCCAAACTCGCGATCCAAGATCATACAGCGATCAATCGACGTGAGTTTGTTGGACTGATTTTCACGAAAGCCCACCACCAGCTGATCCTTGGAAGGCAGATAACGCACCCCGATTCGCGCTTTACGGCGATAATCTTCACGTTGTGAACGTAAAGGCGGTAGCCATTGATCGGGCTGGATTCCAGCAAAATGCTGAAGATGCGATTTCAGCACATTCTGTTTCAGTTCAATCTGCGCATCCGCAGCGATATGCTGCATATTACAGCCACCGCAAATCCCAAAATGTGCACAGATCGGCTTGATGCGAATTTCGGAAGCTTCGCTGAGTAATTCAAGACTGTCAGCTTCTTCCAGTTTTTTAACTTCACGGGTAATGCGAGCACGCACGGTTTCACCGGGCAAGGCATAACGGATAAAGACTTTCTTGCCGTGTTTATGCGGTGGATGATCCGGGTGTGAACCATAATGAGCGATGCCACGTCCCTCATGCGAAAGTGACTCAACCTGAAAAATGTACTCGGGTTGCTGGGTAGGACGTGTGTGTGCTCGATGCTTCATGAAAACCTAGGATGTGGGAGTTGGAAAATCAAAACGGGTAAAGTCAGTTCTTTGTGACGTTTCACGCCAAACCGATAAAAAGTCCGCATGCTGCGGTTGGGTATGCAAATATTGAATCGTACTGTGCAGCAAATGCTGATAATCCGGCAATAACAGCTGTCCTTTTAACAACAGCCAGCGGATATAGACCAGCCAGGTATTCAGCACATCGCCTTCACAATAAGAGGTCAGTTCGGTCCATTGCTGATTGCGGACATATTCAGGAACCCGATAGGCCCCGTCACCGCGTTTACCCGGATAACCCAGCAAATGTGCAACATCGTCCAGCTTCTGGAAATGACGCGCATGGAACATGGCCATCACATCCATTAAGTCGACATGACGATGATGGTAACGATTCTGGTAGTTATTATAACGCTTTTGCGTGTCAATTTCGCCCTGATCGAATAGACTCGGTGCAGAGAGTCCATGATACATGGCACGGTATAAAATCACCGGTAAATCAAACTGTGAACCATTCCAGCTGACCAGCGTCGGATGACGCTTATCAAAAATCGATAAGAATTTTCTTAAAATTTCCGCTTCAGAATGCTGTTCCCGGCTAAAAGAAAACAGCTTCATGCCCTGCTCATCGATCCATAAACCGGAAATACAGACAATTTCATGCAAGGGCGGACGCTGAAAATCAGAGCCTGAATCCTGACGGCGCAGTTTGGTCAGGGCCTGATCCAGATCTGCTTCAGGCAAGTCCAGACCAAATAAATGCGCGCCTGATTTGAGATCGGTTTGGGTTTCAATATCGAAAGTTAAAACAGGCAGGCGCATAACACAGTGCTCAAATAATTATTCAGAATCTTGCACAGAGAATAACCCTGTAGACAAGTAACGGTCACCACGGTCACAAATAATACACACAATGACGGCATCCGGATGTTCTTCCGCCAGCTTTATGGAAGCCCACACCGCACCACCAGACGAAGTACCAGCACTGATGCCTTCTTTCTGCGCCAGCTTGCGCATGGTTTTTTCAGCTTCAATTTGTGGAATATCAATAATACGATCCACGCGACTGCGGTCAAAAATAGTCGGCAGATATTCTTCCGGCCAGCGACGGATTCCGGCAATGCTTGAACCATCAGATGGCTGTAAACCCACGATCTGAATCTCCGGATTCATTTCCTTCAGATATTTCGAGACACCCATAATAGTGCCGGTTGTACCCATAGAACTGACAAAGTGGGTAATCTTGCCACCGGTTTGCTGCCAGATTTCAGGACCTGTAGTCAGATAATGTGCTTCGACATTATCCGGATTACCAAACTGGTTCAGTACCAGACCCACGCCATCATTTTGCATTTGAGCGGCCAGATCACGTGCACCTTCCATGCCTTGTTCTTTGGTGACTTCAATCAGCTCGGCACCATAAGCACGCATCGCATCCTTACGTTCCTGACTCATATTGTTCGGCATGATCAGCTTCATTTTATAGCCACGCATCGCTGCGACCATCGCCAATGCAATCCCCGTATTTCCGCTCGTTGCTTCAATCAGGGTATCACCCGGCTTGATCTGTCCACGCTTCTCGGCCTGCATGATCATATTATAGGCCGGACGGTCTTTGACCGATCCTGCCGGATTATTGCCTTCGAGTTTCGCGAGTACTGTAGCTTGAGTGTGACTTACCAGACGCTGTAAACGCACCAGTGGCGTTTTGCCGACATAGTGGTCTAACAAAAATTCATCTGCTTGAAAATCGGGGGTGGTATTACTCATTGTATGCACCTATATCGAGGTGCGGCTATTGTATGAAAAAATGCTTTTCCCTGCATCCATTTAGCAAGGCTTTTTCAGAAAACTCACTAAAACTCACACACTATCAAGCCATAAACTACATTTCCCGATAATTTAGCCAGGTGAAGCAGCTCGCTAATGAAGATGAAAATACTATTTCAGTCTGGCACTTTTACAGATTGAAATTTCGTGCGTCTTAGTCTTGCTGTACCTGAGCAAAATTAACTGAAATCTCTTGTATTTTTAACTGCTAATCCGAAGCTTTATAAAAATTATGCTTAAATTTTAACTGTCGATTTAAAGCATGCTAATATGCCAGGCATAAAGAAAATACTGCTTAAATCATGTCAACGATCAACAAAAAGCTGTTTAAACGCCTACACTTAAATCATGCCTATGGACAGCTGATTGCGCTGATTTTTGTGCCGATTACCATTTTGGCCTGTGTCGGTGCCATGCTGGTGTTGACTGAGACCTCGAATGCCGCACGTGCCCAGCAGAAGCAGATGGCCATTGCGATTCTCACCCGTTTTCAAGGCACCTCAGAATATGCACTGGATATCTTGAATCTGTATCCATGGCAATATGACCAGGCTCACAACTCCATGCAGAACATGCTGAATGAAAAGCATCTGGTTCGGGCAGCAGTTCTGGATGAAAATGGCAAGAGCCGTTTGGGCATTGGTTTTCAGGAACAGGCGCCTTGGCCAGAATTTGAGAAAAGCGGCAATTTTGTTGGTCCGATTCTGCATCAAGATAATCATATCTATGCCATTAAAGTGAATGAAAACACTTTTTCTACCGGCTGGCTGGCGATCGAACTGGATAACCAGCCGCTAGTAATTGCCCGTTACCGAGTACTGATCGTACTGATTGCGACCGGATTACTGACCTTATTATTGTTATTACTTTGCTTGAATTTCTACTCACGGCGCTGGATCGCCCCAATGTATGAGATTCGCATGCAATTGCAACGCCTGAATGCCGATACCCTCGGCCAGCATATGGTGATTAACAGCACCGGCGAGCTGCGTTTATTGCAACGTGATATCGCCAATGTGGTGAAACGTTTGCATTTCAGCTTTCTGGAACTGCGTGAACATACCGAACAGACCGAAGACGATTTACGCCGCACCCTCGACACTTTAGAAGTCCAGAATATTACCTATCGTCAGGCACGCGACCAGGCGATCTCGGCCAACCAGGCCAAGTCGGTGTTTCTGGCCAATATTTCCCATGAATTGCGCACCCCGCTGAACAGTATTGATGGTTTTATTCATCTGTTGTTACGTCAGGGCAATCTCAGCAACGAGCAGAGCCTGTATTTGCAGACCATTCGTAAGTCTTCGGCGCATTTGCTGGCACTGATCAATGATGTTCTGGATTTTTCCAAAATTGATGCCGGCAAACTGGAACTGGAAACGGCACCTTTTGATCTGGAAGAAGCGATTTTTGATGTGATGGACATGTTGTCACCTCTGGCAGCACAAAAACATATTGATATGGCCTTCTATTATGCAGATGGTGTGCCAAAACACATTATTGGTGATGCGCTACGATTTAAACAGATTCTGACCAACCTGATTTCCAATGCGATCAAATTCACTCCGGATGGAGAAATCATTGTCCGGGCACGCATGGAACATGATGGAATGGATCAGTGTGTGCTGCATTTTAGTGTACAGGATAGCGGCATTGGCCTGAGTGGTACCGACCGTAAAAAGCTGTTTGAGTCCTTCTCGCAGGGTGATACCTCGGTGACCCGTCAGTTTGGCGGTACCGGTCTTGGTCTGGCAATTTCCAAACAGCTGGTCAGCCTGATGCATGGCCAGATTGGTTTTGAAGACAATCAGGAACGTGCTCCAACCGAAAAAGGCTCTACTTTCTGGTTTACTGCCCAGTTCCTGGTCGATGAAGATACCGTGATTGAGCATCCAGATTTTAGCGAATTGACCGTGGTGTCTTATCTTGCACATCCGGCAACTGCGAATGTGCTGCGGCATTATCTGGAAAATTATCAGGTTAAACATATTGAATGTGCATCAATTCTGGATCTGTTTAGCCGTCTGAATCATTTACAGAATAGCGAAAATACCTGGCTGATCGTCGATCATAGTGGTGACAGTGAGGTCTTGTTACGCGAAATCCGTTCACGTTATCAGGGTCATCTGGCTGTCTATGGTTATCAGATGCAGCTGGATCCAAGCATGCTCAACGACCATCGTGCCCGTGCCCTGCATCAGCCACTCAGCCGCACCGCCCTGATTCAATTACTCGGCAATCAGCCGGTCTTCGATCAGGAACAGCATGAAGAATTTAATGGTCAAGGCCTGCATATTCTGGCCGTGGATGATCATTTGCCGAACCTGATTGTTCTGGAAGCCTTACTGGGCGAACTCAATGTCACCACAACCAAAGCCCTCAGCGGGCAGGAAGCGATCGATATTATTCAGCGCCGTTATGAACAGGAACAGCCGGCATTTGATCTGGTCTTTATGGACATTCAGATGCCAGTCATGTCGGGGATCGATACCACCCGTGCTATTCGCTCGCTGGAATCAACTTTTGAAAATCATAGCCGTCTGCCGATTATTGCACTGACGGCACATGCGCTTTCTGATGAAAAACATAAACTGCTGCAAAACGGCATGGATGATTATGTCACCAAGCCGATCCAGATCGAGCAGATTATCCAAATTTTGACGCACTGGACTACCGAGCATTTTAAACGGATTCCGGTACTGGAACGCGCCAATGTGATTGATGCACTGGATCCAAATATTCTGGACTGGCAGCAAAGCCTGCAACTGGCAGCCAATAAAGAAGATCTGGCGGTAGACCTGTTACGCATGCTGGTAGACAGCTTTGCAGATGAACTCGATGAAATGCAGCAACTGATTGAACTGGAAGATTTTCCACAACTGGAACATGTGCTGCATCGTTTATATGGCGCGACCCGCTATGTCGGTGCACCGACTTTGCAGAAAGTCACCGGTGGCTTTGAACAGTTCGTTTCAACCCTGCGCAAAGAACGCCGTAAGGCCGATGAAAACTTTGTTCAGGACGTGCTGAAATATTTTGATGAACTCAAAGCCGTGGTTGAACAGGTTGAACAGGCTGCCCAGCAAATTTTGAAGCAACATTTGAATTAAACCTCTGAAGTGGCTCAGTCCATGACTTAAGAAGTGTGACTGAGCTGTCATGCAAGCCTAAAGGCTGCATGCTATGCTCAAGCCAGGAAAATAAGGAAGAATGCCATGTCACTCGTGCGCTTGGAAAAAAATAACGGCATTGCCACTGTTACACTGAATCGTCCGGATAAACGCAATGCCATGAGCTTTGCCCTGCTGCGCGAACTGGTCGCGACTGCACAAAAAATCAAAAAAGATAAAAGCATCCGATGTGTGATTTTAACGGGAGAAGCCCAGGTCTTTAGTGCCGGTATTGATCTGGCAGATTTAAATAATCCTAAAAATCGTGCTTATGCCGCATGGGAACTGATCCGTCCGGGTCAAAGCTTATTTCAAAAAGCATTTCTGGTCTGGCAGGAATTGCCAGTCCCGGTGATTGCCGCAATGGAGGGCTTCTGTTTTGGTGCCGGGATGCAACTGGCATTAGCCGCAGATATCCGCATTGCCCATCCTGAGACCAAAATGTCGATTATGGAAACCCGCTGGGGACTGGTGCCAGACATGGGACTCAGCCGCTCCCTGAAAGGCCTGATTGGTATTGATCTGGCCAAAGAGCTGACCTTAACTGCCCGGATTTTTGATGGTGAATATGCCAAAGAAATCGGTCTGATCACCCATGTCGATGAACAGCCACTAGGAAGAGCACAAGCCTTGGCTGAAGAAATGCTGCAACGTTCTCCAGATGCGCTGATGGCCTCTAAATTTGTACTGGATGCCATGCAGCATCGTCCAAATAAATCCTTGCGTATGGAAAAAATATGGCAGCTGAAATTATTACTGGGTAAAAACAGTCAATTGGCCCGTAAAAAGGACAAAAACCCAGAGGTTCAGTTTGTACCGCGCCAATACAAATAAACCCAGTCTGAATCTAGGAAAGGAATAAACCAAAGCATGCAGTTGAATCGCGATACTAAAATTGCCTTTTTAGGTATGGGGCTGATGGGCACTCGCATGGCCACACGTCTGCTTCAAGCAGGTTTTCAGGTGGCAGTCTGGAACCGCACACCATCTGCCTGTGAGCCCTTGCTGGATCTAGGTGCAACTACGCTATCTTTGGATAAGATTACAGATTACCCGGTGATTCTGACCTGCCTGGCAGATGATCAGGCAGTGCAATCTGTTTTTGCTCAGATCGAACCGTATTTGGTTGCGGAGCAAGTGATTGTAGATTTCTCCAGCCTTTCAGTACAGCAAACCCAAATACTTGCTGCACAAGCACAGGCTAAGAAAGTAACCTGGATTGACTCTCCGGTTTCAGGCGGTACAGTTGGAGCCGAACAAGGCAGTCTGGTGATTTTTGCCGGTGGTGATGCCACGACGATTGAAAATCTTAATCCGATCTATGCAGTACTTTCCCAGCGTGTCACCCGTATGGGGGATACGGGTACCGGTCAGGCGACCAAAATCTGTAATCAGCTGATTGTGGCTGCCAATAGCACCCTGATTGCAGAAGCGGTTGCCTTGGCTGGACTTGCGGGGGTGGATACCCGTTTACTCGCGCCTGCGCTGGCGGGTGGTTTTGCCGACTCCAAGCCTTTTCAGATTCTGGCACCGCGTATGGCCACGCAAACTTTTGAACCGGTGCAATGGAAAGTACAGACCTTATCCAAGGATCTGAATAATGCCGTGCAACTGGCACAAAGCTTTGACCTGGATGTTCCGGTGGCGACTCAAGCTTTAACGCAGTTACATGCTCATCAAGCCCAAGGCTTTGCCGAAGCAGATCTGGCTACTGTAATCCAGCAACTAAAACATTCATAAAGCTTGATTGATGCGGCCTTGAATATTGAAGAGAAAGACATGATTAAACTTGCCGTCAACCTGTCGATGATTTTTACCGAAGTACCGCTGATCGAACGTTTCGCGCTGGCTCGTGCACAGGGCTTTAATCATGTGGAAATCCAGTTTCCTTATGAACTTACGATTGGCCAGATTCAAAACCAGCTCAGCACCCATCAGCTAAACTTGTGCCTGATTAATGTGCCGGCAGGTGATTTAATACAGGGCGGTCATGGTCTGGCTGGCATTCCAGGACAGGAAATCGAGTTTCGTCATGCGGTTGAGCAGGCTATCCAGTATGCTACCGCATTGAATGTACCTCGGGTGAACATTCTGGCAGGAAAACAGCCTAGGGATTGTGATCTTTTACCCTGCCTGAATACGCTGGCGAGTAACCTAAAAATGGCCTGTTCAATGCTGCTTGAGCATCAAATTGAACCGGTCTTCGAAATGATCAATGGCACCGATATGCCACGTTTTTTGATTCAAAATGTTGCCCAAGCCCAGGAAATGCTGGAAGCGGTACATCATCCGGCCTTAAAAATGCAGTACGACTGTTACCACATGGCAATGATGGGCGAAGATGTCTTAGAAACTTTGCAAGAAAATATTGCCTCGATTGGTCATATCCAATTTGCGGATTGTCCGGGACGGCATCAACCCAATACGGGTTCAATTCAATATCATGATATATTTCAGTGGTTAAAACATAGTCAATATCAAGGTTATGTCGCTGCCGAGTATAAACCTAGCGGACATTCCAACGATTCCTTTGACTGGAAAGCTGAGTTCTTTCCGGAGCATGACTGAGTGGACTGCGGCTTCATTTGAAATTCAGGACTAAAACCGCTATATTAGACCATGCATAATTGTTAGGAAATTACACTCCCCATGAATTTAGAACCATCGCCCAGCGCTTCTAATTCTCACGATCTTACTATGAATTCAAATTCTCAAGCTGTACAGAACTGCTTAAAAGTGGTACATGCTGCACTTGAAGATGTAAAAGCAAAAGAAATTGTTGAGCTTGATGTCAGCGGTATCAGTAATGTGGCTGATGCTATGGTCATTGCAAGCGGTACATCGACACGTCACATCAAATCATTGGCCAATAACGTTGCTGAAGAAGCACGTAAAGCTGGCTTCCGCCCTCTTGGTATTGAAGGCGAACGTGATGCTGAATGGATCCTCATCGACCTTGGTTATGTGGTGGTTCATTGTATGCTTCCAACAGCGCGTAAATTCTATGACCTAGAAAGCTTATGGCGCAATCCTACAGATACTGACTCTGTAGCGTAAAAACCGAATATTCAAAAAAGCGACCTGTGTAGGTCGCTTTTTTATTGCCTGTTCATCCAACTTTATAAGCGTTAATACCACTCAATCTGTTCGCTATTTTTCTTTAATTTTCATCTTGTCTTATGCACCGATTTGATTGGTATTTTAGGATCAATTCATCATCAACATAGACGTTCGATGATCACTCAATCATCCTTTTCCCAAGATATAAAATAAAAAATCCCCCTTTATTAAAAGGGGGACTTAGGAGGATTCTAATGATTTAGATGATTAGTGACCCGTACCATTAATGGCTTTAGTCATATCTTCCACCACTTTCTTGGCATCACCAAAGATCATCATGGTCTTGTCATTATAGAACAAGTCATTGTCGAGACCCGCATAACCGGTTGCCATAGAACGCTTGATCACCATAATCGTACGTGCCTTATGGGCTTCCAGAATTGGCATACCATAAATTGGCGATGTTGGATCATCTTTCGCCGCAGGGTTCACAACGTCGTTCGCACCAATCACTAGCACCACATCTGTTGCCGGGAAGTCCGAGTTGATCTCATCCATTTCCAGGATGTCTTCATACGGTACGTCCGCTTCAGCAAGTAGTACGTTCATATGACCTGGCATACGACCTGCTACAGGGTGAATCGCAAAACGAACCGTTACGCCCTGCTCTTTTAGCAAGTTAGCCAATTCTTTTACCGCATTTTGTGCACGGCCTTGCGCCATACCATAACCCGGTACAATCACCACGCTGTCTGCATTTGACATCAGGAAGCCTGCATCATCTGCCGAGCCAGAACGGTGATTACGTTGGACCTGTTCACCTGCTCCTGCTGTCGGCGCAGCTGCACCGCCCATCGCACCGCCAAACAAAACGTTGATGATTGAGCGGTTCATCGCTTTACACATGATGTAAGACAGAATAGCACCTGAAGAACCCACCAGTGAGCCTGCAACGATCAACATGTTGTTTTCTAAGGTAAAACCAATACCAGCTGCTGCCCAACCCGAGAATGAGTTGAGTAGCGATACCACCACTGGCATATCACCGCCACCGACTGGTGCAATCCATACCCAGCCGAATGCCAGTGCAAGACCTGTCATTGCCCAGAACGAAGTCATATTACCCATCAGGAAGAAGTGAATACCAAAACCTAACATTGCAATAAAGATAATCGCCTGAACCGGTTTCACCCATGCACCTGAAATGGTTTTTGCCCATTTCTTCGCGGCCAGTTTGCCATAAGCAAAGACTGATGCTGTAAAGGTAATCGCACCCACGAAACAGCCTACAAACAGTTCAAATAAATGAACACGGCTCATTTCATGGAAATTTACCCCATTAGCAGCCAATAGGTCTGGACCAAGTTCAATCAGTTTGTTGTTGTGAATAATGGCAGCAACGGCGATCAAGACCGCAGCCAGACCCACCAATGAGTGCATTAGCGCCACAGTTTCAGGCATCTGGGTCATTGGAACTGTGCGTGCACGGGCAATACCCACGATTGCACCCAGCACCATTGCACCAATAATCATCCAGACCACCGGATTCTCAGCCACAAAGAAGGTAGTCACGACCGCAATGGCCATCGCGATCATTCCGTAACGGTTACCGGCAATCGCAGTTTTAGGACCTGATAAACCACGTAGCGTCAGGATAAAAAGAACGGCACCAATCAGGTAGAACCAATCCGCATATTCTCGAATCATTTCCATGGATTAACCCTCTTTTTTCTTTTGCTTAGGTTTAAACATTTCCAGCATACGTGCAGTCACTGCAAAGCCACCGAAAATATTAATGCTCGCCAGGAATACTGCAATCGCGCCAAGTACGCTCACCACGTTAATGGTCTGGAAATCCACGCTACCTTCAACGCCGATCACCGGCAGGCCAACGGTCTGAATCATTGCACCGACAATAATGATCGATGACAAGGCATTGGTGACCGCCATCAACGGCGTATGCAATGCTGGTGTTACACCCCACACCACGTAGTAACCTACGAAAATGGCAAGGACAAAAATCGTAATTGTTTCAACCATCAGTCTTCTCCTTAACCACGTTTCAGCAGCACTTGGCCGCCATGAGTGACGAGTAGGGCTTTTTGAATTTCTTCTTCTTGATTCAGGACAAAATTCTTATCTGCATCAAATAGTGTTTCAACGAAGTTAAATACGTTACGAGCGTATAAAGCAGAGGCTTCAGTTGATACAGTCGACGGAATATTTGGAATGCCGAGAATTTTGACGCCGTTGTCGGTATGGACTGTTTCGCCACATTTTGAACCTTCGACGTTGCCGCCAGATTCTACTGCCATGTCCAGAATCACTGAACCCGGTTTCATTTTCGCAACTGTTCCAGCACGGATTAAACGCGGTGCATCACGGCCCGGTAAAAGCGCTGTGGTAATCACGATGTCAGCATTTGATACCGCTTTATCAACAATTGCAGCCTGATCGCGGATGTATTCTTCACCCGGCATCCAGCCATAACCATTTTTGGCAGCATCTGCAGCTTTTTGCTGCTCTTCAGCAGACATCGGTACGTCTAACCATTTACCGCCCAGAGATTCAACCTGATCTTTGGCAGTTGGACGCAAGTCTGTGGCTTCAACGATGGCACCTAAACGTTTTGCAGTGGCAATCGCTTGCAGACCCGCTACGCCGACACCCATGATCACCACACGAGCCGGTTTAACCGTACCCGCAGCAGTCATCAGCATCGGGAACATGCGCTGGTATTCAGCCGCAGCCAAAAGCACCGACTTGTAACCTGCAAGGTTGGCTTGAGAAGACAAGACATCCATGTTCTGCGCACGAGACAAGGTTCGTGGCAAAAGTTCCAATGCAAATGCAGACACGTTTTGTGCCGCGAATTGGTCAAGCTCAGTATTACGGTAAGGATCAAACATTGCCACGATAGTGGTGTTCGGGTTGAGTTTTTGAATTTCCTCACCTTTCGGTGCACGAACTTTTAAAATCAACTGACTGCCGGTATAGGCATCATCCGTAATTTTGGCACCAACTTGTTCATAGGCACTATCGATATAGGCAGCTTTAACACCTGCACCACGTTCGATAATCACGCTATGTCCTGCGCTGATCAATTTCTTTACTGTCTCTGGCGTCGCAGCGACGCGATTTTCACCGACAACAGTTTCGGCTGGAATTCCGATCTGCATGAGCGTTCCTCAAGCTAATTTTTCTTAAGTAAACATCGTGTAAACGATGCTTCCCCTCAGGATGTGTTCTTGTTGAATTTTTGGATTCTAATCAAACTGTTTGAAATTACCACCTACTATTTATTTAATAAATACCTATATTTTGAACTGATGATTCATAAAAATGATGCTGTGATAACACATTCATTTAATTCAACGGCTATTCATATTCGATGCTTTTATAAACGATATTCATTCCGCTGAATGAAATATCCAGATTTTGCTGATATAAATAAGCGCAGATTTCTGATTTATTTTGTTACATTGATGATTCTGACAATGATTGCTGTATTTCTTGATTCAGAAGCAGACTTTCAATTTCTCTAGTCCCTATAGATAGCGGCACTTTAGCTGCGTCGTTTTTTTAGTTTTGACTTTTTTGACAGATTTAGCACTCAAGCAAGAGCACTGTTTTTAGATGTTAAAATCTTATTTTATGAAATGATAGAATTTGTTTTGAGCAGATCTTCATCAGACAAAATTGATAGATCTGACAAAAAATAATCGCCAAAATTTTATAAGACCCAAGTCTCAAACAGTCAGATAAAGGGTAGAAAAAAACCTTGCGTACTATTTATTATATTAATGTACTGAACTTGATTCAAAATGGGAAATCCCATTTTTGCACCAAATTTGCGCAACAAAATAGCGTAAATATTCCACTTTTTTGGCTGAGTGCTCCTTTTTTATTGTTTCTAGATCAAGCTGCGCTTTAATGAAGCAACCCCATTATCAAAAGATAAAAAATTCTGCAAACATTCACTCATATTTTCTATTTAAAATTGCACTTCTTTCTTTAAGCTGCCTGAGTTCTAACGATTTTCAATGCTGGCAATATTTCTCTACTTTTAAAGCGAGAACTTCTGGCCTATAGTGCCCTCAATTTGAACATTATTCTTATTCCTCATTTCAATTCTTCCGGTCTGAATACAAGGTTAGCCCTATGCACACGCCTCTCGATATTAGTCAAAATAAGCCCTTATTATGGCTGATGGCGATTGCATGCGGCTTATGTGCCGGCGCTAACTATTATTGCCAGCCGCTGATTTCATCGATTCAGCAGTATTATCAGGTGCCTGAATCACAAGTAGCGCTCACCGTCACCTTTGCTCAAATCTCTTATGCCTTGGGTCTGCTGTTTATTGTGCCTTTAGGGGACATGCTAAATAAAACCAAACTGATCCCCTTTCTCATGCTGGGTGCGGCAGCAGGTTTATTTATTTGTGCCAGTGCAGTGAATCTGCCGATGCTCTGGGTCGGCACTATCATTGCCGGACTGTTTTCCGTGGCTGCACAGATTCTGATTCCCTTGGCCACCATGGCGGTCAAACCGGAAAAAACCGGAGAAGTGGTGGGCTTCCTGATGAGCGGATTACTGGTGGGCATTCTGCTCTCAACCAGTATTGCCGGATTATTTTCCGACCTGTTTCACTGGAAAATGATTTATATCGTCAGTGGCATAAGTATGCTGGCCTTAAGTTTTTATTTGAGAGGAAAACTACCGAGCCTGCCACGTCTGAGAATCAGCTATACAGCGATTTTTAAATCTATGGGGATATTACTCAAGCAGGAACCACGACTGGTTTTGCGTTCACTTACAGGTGCGTGTGCTTTTGCTGCCATGAGTATGTTGTTCTCCACCATCGCTCTGCTGTTGACACAGGAACCTTTTCAGCTTTCTGATGTCATGGTCGGACTGGTCACGCTGGTCGGTGTATTTGGCGCACTTTCTACGCAGTTCATTGGTAAATGGGCCGATCGTGGCCATATCAAAATACTGAGCTGGATCGGCTGTTCTATCCTGATGGGGAGCTGGCTGTTTTTATACTTTGGTGCGGTATCCTTGCTCAGTTATATTCTCGGTTATGGACTGATAAATCTCGGGCTCGCAATTACGCACAGCTGTAACCAGAACGTGATTTTCCGCCTGCGCCCGGATGCCAAATCACGGGTCAATTCACTGTATATGACCTTGTATTTTATTGGTGGTGCATGTGGTTCAGCCTTAGGGGTTTATGCCTGGCATCACGGTGGCTGGAGCATGACCTGTCTGGCAGGACTCGGGCTAGCTCTGTGTGCCACCCTATTCGCCCTGCTGGATCAATGGCATCAGGCTAAGACAACCGCATAAGTATTTTACCTCTATTTAGCTGACTTGCGCCGCCGGATAATAAGGCTTATTCAGATCAAGAGTTTGTGAATTTTCCAATAAAATACAGATAAAAACCGGCAATAAGGCTGCCAGAATCCGGCAGCTTTCCTCTAATGATTTATAATTCAGCGAGCTGTGATACGTGGCGCCACCCTGCATTATCTGATGGTGCAAGGTAGATAAACGCTGAAATATTCCAGCTAAAATTTCGATAGAATTTCGTTCTTTTAAAGCATTCTCTATATTCTGTTTCTGTGCTTCCAGATCAGCTTGACAGCTTTCCAGACTAATTTTCTGATGACGATAATCCCAAAAGCTTTGTTCCACATAGGGATTGGCCAAGAGTGAGCAGATCGGCTGGTTATATTTTTCCCAGAGAATATGATTAATTTTCTGATCCAGATCCTTTTGGCAGAGTGTTTCCAGAAACTGCTGCAGTTTGCTCTGATCTTGAACCAGATCACGTTCATCTGCATAAATCGCCTGAAAGCTGATCCACAGGCTGATAAACTTAAAATCCAGATCCTGATCCAGGTCTAGCGATTTTTTAAACCAGCCTAAGCCCCGATGAATTCTTAAATTAAAATGTGCCGAATTTTGTGCTTTATGGCTTTTATAAATTTCCTCCAATAACAACATGATTATTCTCCTTATTTCTAGCGTTTTTATCTTCATCTTTCTCCTATCAAAATATACCATTCCAACCTGACTGGGAATTCCAATTTTATTTCTTGTTTCATTCCTCGGATTTACCGGGCTAGCTTAAGTTCGCCGGGTGGTTTTTCTGATTTTATGCTAGTATTACACCCTCTTTTTGCGACGTCAGCCGATCCGGTTTTAGCCAAAAACCAATCGCTGAGTGCTCGCATGAATTGCTTCTTCTTTCTTCCATTTCGTTAAAGCGTGATTTTGAATGACTGATCTGAACACCATTGAAAATAAACTTCAACCACGAATCAGTGTTGCGCCGATGATGGATTGGACCACCAAAGACTATCGTTTCTTTGCACGTCTGTTTAACCCGAATGTGATTATGTACACTGAAATGGTCACCACAGGTGCGATCATTTATGGTGATGCCAAACGTCATTTGGACTTTAATGCGGAAGAGCAGCCAATCGTTTTGCAACTCGGCGGCTCGAATCCAAAAGATCTGGCAATCTGTACCAAGATGGCGCAGGACTGGGGCTATAACGAAGTCAATTTAAATGTAGGTTGCCCAAGTGACCGGGTACAAAATAATAAAATTGGTGCCTGTCTGATGGCGGAGCCTGATCTAGTCGCAGAATGTATTACTGAAATGCGTCATGCGGTGGATATTCCAGTGACCGTAAAACACCGGATCGGAATTGATGATATGCAATCTTATGAAGAGATGCTGCATTTTGTCGATACCGTGGCCAAAACCGGCTGCAATAATTTTATCGTGCATGCGCGGATTGCCTTATTAAAAGGTCTATCACCTAAAGAAAACCGCGACGTGCCACCCCTACGTTATGAAGATGTCTACCGTTTAAAACAGGATCGTCCTGATCTGCTCATCGAGATCAACGGCGGAATTAAAACCTATGCCGAAACGCTGGAACATCTCAAACATGTGGATGGCGTGATGATTGGCCGCGAAGCCTATCATAATCCTTACTTACTGGCTGAACTGGGCCAGTTATGGAATCTGGATGCACCAGACCGTTTTGACATTATGCAACAGATGCTGCCTTATATTGCCCAGCGCATGGCCGAAGGTGCACCTTTATCCATTATTACCCGTCATATTTTAGGACTGTTCCAGAATTTGCCGGGTGCACGTAAATGGCGTCAGGCTTTAAGCGGTGGTAATGCCAAAACCTTGAAAGATGTAGAGACTGCACTTTTTAATATTCAGGAAGCGATGCAGCGTACCGAAGATTATGTACGTGAACATCAACAAGTTGAGTCCTAAACACAAAAAGCACCAATGATCGGTGCTTTTTTATAGCGATTGCGCATGAGTTATTGCGTATACGCCGTGATATTACCGACCGGAATTGGCTCTTCCTGATAAGAAACATCTTGTAATGCGGGTTCAGCCACTGGTGTAATCAGAGAGCCGGAGACATTCTGGTTCGGTTCATCTACAGGTTCTAGATCATCCAAGGCTGAGGCCAGTTGCTGTAATTCTCGATCCAGTTGCTGACGATATTTTTCAATTTCAATTTCATCAATAAAAGCAAAGGCATCATCTTCAATCGACCAACTATACCCGCCATCTACCTTAAAGACTTTTACATGAATGGGATATTCCTCGCCCTGATAATTCAGATGAGAAATGGCCTGAAACTCATTCCCCTGACGCTGGACAATTTTGACCTTTTTCACGGTAAACCGATAGTGTTGATAATCTCGATTGGAATTAAATTCACGTTGCATCTGCGTTTGAATATTTCTGGCCAGTTCATCCATCGAGACAAAATAACTGCATCCAGCCAGACAGGCGACCATCCATAACATCATGATTTTTTTCATAGCGCCCCCTCTTTTTTCTTTCCACTTCCTGCTTATAGCCGATATATGCAGTATTTTTATCTTTGCTTATTCTGTGATCCATTTTATGCTTTTTTGCAAAAACAATAAACAAACAGCGCTTCGATTAAGACTAAATATTTATGGTTTCTATAGTTTTTTTGAATTAATGATAAAAAATCAGCTATAAAAAAACCCTGATGGATTCAGGGTTTTTTCGATACAGATCGTTTTAAAAATCATCATCACTGGATGGATCACGATGTAAGGCATCATGAATGGCTTCGATCAACTGCTGGGCAATCTCCTGCTTGGAGGCTTTTTCCAGATCACGTTTGTCTAGCTGATAATGCTCGGCAAAGAATACTGTCATGGCATTTTCATCCGAAGCAAATCCGATATCTGCACGTGATACATCATTGCAGGCAATCATATCCAGCTTTTTCGCGACCAGCTTTCCGGCAGCATATTCTTCAATATTGCGGGTTTCTGCAGCAAAGCCGACCATAAATGGACGTTTTTCCTGCTGGGCAATGGTGGCGACAATATCCGGATTTTTCACCAAGGCGACATTCAGTTCATCACCGGCTTTCTTGATTTTATGCTCGGCTACTTCTGCCACACGATAATCGGCTACTGCAGCTGTCGCAATAAAGATATCGCAACCATTTTCCAGCATTTGCATGCTTTCATTCAGCATTTGTACGGCAGAAGAAACATTCTTACGTTTTACGCCATTCGGGGTATCCAGACTGACCGGACCTGCGATCAGGGTGACATTTGCTCCGGCTGCATAACAGGCTGCAGCCAGTGCAAAGCCCATTTTCCCGGTACTGTGATTGGAAATATAACGCACCGGATCAATCGCTTCGCGAGTCGGGCCTGCGGTAATCGTGACTTGTTTACCCGCAAGCAGGCCAAATTTTTCCGCAATCGCACGTTGAGCTTTATGAAAATATTCAGTCACCTGTCGGGCTAAATCTTCCGGCTCAGGCATCCGACCCAAACCTACATCCCCACAAGCCTGTGAACCCGCGTCCGGCATGATCACATGCACACCATCTTCGATCAGTGTCGCAAGATTACGCTGCGTTGCTTTGGCTGCCCACATTTGCTGGTTCATGGCAGGTGCTACCCAGACGGGTGCTTTTGTTGCCAGATATAAAGTACTTAAGAGATCATCAGCCAGACCTGCTGCGAATTTTGCCAAGGTGTCACAGCTGGCCGGCGCTACTAGCAACAGATCTGCCCAACGTGCTAGCTCGATATGGCCCATGCCGGCTTCTGATTCAGTATCCAGTAATTCGGTATGTACGGGATTGCCCGATAAGGCCTGAAAGGTTAAAGGTGTAATAAAAGCCTGTGCACCGTGAGTCATGACGACCCGCACATTAAATCCGGCATCTTTCAAACGGCGGACCAGAATTGCACTTTTATAGGCAGCAATACCGCCAGTGACGGCCAAAATGATATTTTTATGAGGAATTACACTTAGATCAAAGCTCACGAACAGATTACCTCGCTGTTGCAGTGGGGCTCACAATAGCATTAAATAATCGCATTCCCAAGAGATCGGCTTGCGGGAAAACTGATAATTCATAATAAATAAGTCTAATAACTATGCAATTTTCTATTAAAAACTGGCCGAAACAAGAACGGCCGCGAGAACGCTTAATTCAATATGGCGCAGAAAGTCTGTCCGATGCCGAGCTACTGGCTATTTTTCTACGCTCCGGTTCCCAGCAACATTCGGCAGTTGATCTGGCGCGTTTGCTGATTCAGCATTTTGGTCATTTGACTGCGTTGCTCGATGCACCTTTACAGGAAGTCAGCCAGTTTCATGGCATGGGCATCAGTAAATATACTCAACTGATGGCCGTCAAGGAACTCGGACGGCGTTACATAGCCGAGCACCTGAAACAGGATGCACTGGAACTTACCAATTCCAAGCGGCTGAGAGATTACTTACGTTTTGAACTGCTCGGTGAAACTCAGGAAGTGTTTGCCGTGCTGTGTCTGGATGCCAGTTTAAGAAAAATTGCCTTTAAAAAACTGTTTTATGGCTCCATCAATGCATGTGATATTTCCATTAATCAATTGCTACGTTATGCGATTAGCCAACAGGCGACCTCAATTGTCATTGCACATAATCATCCGCTGGGCCGGCCCTCTCCCTCCAAGGCTGACCTAGTGTTAACCCGTCAGATTCAACAGGCCTGCCAGCTAGTGGATATCCATCTGATTGACCATTGCATCATCGCCTTGGAAGGCAGCTTTTCCTTTGCTGAGCAGCAACTCATCAAACCGGAAATGCAGTATTGAATAGCACTTGACAAAGCAGGCACAACTCCACAAGATCATGAAAAAAATTGTGATGATTCCAATAAATGATCGTACGTGACCAGCCGACTGTTTTTAAACTGCTGTTTTCCTGGCGGGGGACGATTTTACCTAAAGTTTTGCCACCTTTAGGCGTAGTGATGCTGATGTCAGCCATCATCGGTGGCTTATCACATATTGGTTATTTTCATTTTCCAGAATTACCCCTGGTCGGCTTTACCCTGATTGGAGTGGTACTGTCGATCTTTCTCGGATTTAAGAACTCGGCCTGTTATGACCGCTGGTGGGAAGCGCGCAAACTTTGGGGAATTCTAATTGCCAATTCACGTCATTTTGACCGTGATTGCAGGATGCTGTCCCAAGGTCGCCGTGAGCGTGTGATTCAGCATGTGATTGTCTTTGCCAATGTACTCCGCGATCGCCTACGCCATCAAACAGCCAATCCGACTGAACTGGTTGAAACCAGCGGCATGAGCCAGCAGGCGGTGACCCAACTCTATCAGCAGGCCAATGCGCCGCAATATACCTTAAGCCTGATTCAATGGGAGTTAATGCAGGCGCTTAAAGAAGGTGAAATCTCCGATATCATCTATATGCAGATGAATAATCATGTCGCTGAACTAAGTATTGTCCAGACTGGTTGTGACCGGATTGCGACGACGCCTTTGCCTTTTGCCTATTCGGTCTTGCTCAATCGTACCGTCTATTTTTTCTGTTTTATTTTACCTTTTAGTTTAGGTTCAACGCTTGGTCTGTTTACTCCTTTACTGGTTGGAATTTTGGCTTATACCTTTTTAGGATTAGATGCTCTAAGTTCGGAAATTGAAGAGCCTTTTGGTACTCAGAGTAATGACTTGCCGCTGGACTCGATGGTACGTACGATTGAAATTGAACTGTTAGGGACTTTAGGTAAACCGACGCCACCACCGATTCAGGCTCAAGATCATAATTTGCTTTAATTTATAATTCTCTCCTCGCCCTTTGTTATTAGTAGCGAAGGGAAAATCTTCTCTCAAATGAAAAAGATCGAGGTAAAGGAATGACTAAACAAAACTCTCCCAAATCCCGACCTGCCCCGGTTTAAGACTCGGGACATTGCCCAGTTTAATCCAGGGCATATGATCGCCATGAAAATCACTACCAATCGAAACTTTTAGCGCGTGTTCAGCAATCATTCGATCCACCATCTGCCGGGTGGAACTTGGCTCAATCGCCGGTGGTAGTTCCACCGCATCTCCACCAAACTTGGCAAAGATCTCAATCAGGTAGCGGATATTGGTCGCAGATAAATCATATTTAGTCGGATGTGCCAGCACGGCGAATCCGCCACTTTCATGAATCACCTGAATGGTGTCTTCAAGACTCAAGCCATCAAATTTGACATAGGCTTTCTTGCCTTCCTTAATATATTTATCAAAAGCCTGTTGTGCACGGGTCACAATCCCCTTTTCTACCAGCGTTTTGGCAATATGGGTGCGTGTCACCCGATCAGGGATATTGTCGACTTTGGCCAGTACATCTGCATAAATATCCTCACCAATTAAAGGAGCCAGCAGATCACAAATCTGTTTAGAGCGTTCAGCCCGGATTTTCTTTTGCTGATTGAGGGCTTTTTGTAAAGGCTCAGGATTTTGCATATTTAGGGCGACGATATGCACGCCATAGTTTTTTTTGGTGGCAGGACGTGACCACTGGCTGGATATTTCCACCCCCGAAATGATCTTAATCTCATGATTTTTAGCGGCTTCCTCAGCCAATGCCAAACCGTCCATGGTGTCATGATCCGTCAGGGCCAAAGTATGGACAAGTTTTTCCACAGCCGCTTCGACTAATTGCTGAGGACTGAAAGTTCCATCAGAAATATTACTATGTGTATGTAAATCTACGCCGTGCATCTCTATACTATGACATTTATTTGATCAGATTTAGATACTCTAACATGAAAGCACTTTTAGACTTTGTGCCACTCATTATTTTCTTTTATTTATATAAAACTGTAGATCCAAAAGACACTGACCATCAATTGCTGCAATTGATCGGTTCTGCGGGGGGTGTCGACAATAATAATATTCTTGTTGCAACCACAGGTCTGATTATTTCCATGCTGGTCGTCTATGGTGCGTTATTTGTCATGCAAAAATTCCGTCTGGACAAGCAGCAATGGATTGTCTTGTTTATGACGGTGATTTTTGGTGGTATCACCCTGATCCTCAGCGATGATTTTTATATCCGTCTAAAAGCCGTGTTACTGAATCTGGTCTTTGCCGGAGTCTTTTTCTTATCCCCTTGGTTTAGCAAGGATAAAAAGCCTCTGATCCAGCGGTTATTTGGTCCAGTATTCAATCTAAGTGAAAAAGGCTGGTTCAAGCTGAACTATGCTTGGGTTGCCATGTTCGTACTGATGTCATTTCTGCATACCTTTTTCGCCTATTTGTGGATGGATGGAAAATATTGGGGCGAATTTACCGCATTCGGTGACATGATCGTGATGTTTTCCTTTATCATTATTCAGTTTATTGTATTGCGCAAATACTTTAAGACCACTGAATAAGTCCAACTACAAACGATTGAGAGTCATCATGCCATTATTCGTCGTTAGCTGTACCGATCGGGAAGGTACAGTTGAAAAACGCCTCGCGATTCGTCCACAACATCTTGCACGTCTGGAACAGTTAAATGCTGAAGGTCGCCTGATTGTTGCAGGTGCCATGCCTAAAGATCCAGCCAATCCACAGGCCGGTTTTTATGGCAGTACCATTATTGTCGATTTTGACAGTCGTGAAGCGCTGGATACATGGCTACAGGATGAGCCTTTCTTAAAAGAAGGTGTGTACGAACACATCGATGTTAAACCATTCAATAAAGCATTCCCTCAAGGATAAGGTTCATGCGTGTTGTTACTGCCAGTATCATTGGCCTATGTTTTATGATTTCTCCAGTATGGGCAGTCGAAGTTGCGCCTGCTCCTGTGACTCAGGAAAATCAGACAGCACAACCTCAAGGGACAGCGGTGACTTCCCAAACCCAGTCTACGCCGAAACCTGCCATTATTCCTGCCGTAGCGACTTCTGCCCAGCCAGTGCCACCTGCCGAGAATAAACCTTTAACTGCAGAAGAAATCGCCAAGCTGAAAGCCCAGCAAGAGGCCAAGGTCAAAGCCTTGGTCAAAGATCAGGCCACCCGTTTGCAGCAACTGGAAAAAGCCAATCTGGAAGCACTATCGCAAAATCAGGAATTGCAGCTCAAGAATGACAACCTGGGTGTTCAGGTACAGGTGCTGCAAAGTGAACGCAGTGCGCAGATGTTCCTCTACGGTGCAGCAACATTGGCTGTCGGTGTATTGCTTGGCTTCCTGATCGCGAGCTATGTTTATACCAAACGTCGCCGTCAATGGTAAGCTATAGCCCTTCCCGATATCTTTAAGGTTGTACCCGTTTTGTCGCATGCAATTCAAACTGCCGATCTGGATTGGCAATTGGTGGATGGCATTGATGTGCCTGTGTCCAAGCAATTTGGTGATGTGTATTTTTCCAAAGACAATGGCTTGCTGGAAACCCGGCATGTCTTTTTAAATGGCAATGATCTCAGTATGCGTCTGGCAGATTTAAAACCTTTTGAATATTTCTGTGTCGGTGAAACGGGTTTTGGTACTGGTTTAAATATTCTGGCGCTGTGGCAGCTCTGGCAACAGGTGCGTCCGGACAATCACAGTCATCTGCATGCGATTTCAGTTGAAAAATTCCCTCTTTCTAAAACCGATCTGATTCGAGCCTTAAATGCCTGGCCAGAACTCAAGCCTTTAGCTCATCAACTCATCTCTCAATATCCGATGCCAATTGCCGGCTGTCATCGTCTCAGTTTTCCTGAAGAGCGATTCAGTCTGGATCTATGGCTGGGTGATGCACATGATGTTTTCCCGGTAATTGAAAAAACTGCGCCGGTGAACGCTTGGTTCCTGGATGGTTTTGCGCCTTCCTGCAATCCAGACATGTGGGAAGAAAATGTTTTAAATAATATTGTACGTTTATCCGAGATCGGTACCACTTTCGCCTCTTTCAGTGTTGCTGGCGTCTTAAAACGTGGCTTAAAAAATCATGGGATTTCAATTTCCCGCCCACGTGGTTTTAAGCATAAGCGTGAAATGCTGAAAGCGATCTGGAATCCCGCTGAGGAAAGCAACCCATCTTCAGCGCAGGAAACAACTCAAAAAAAAACTGAGCGAGATACAAAGACCAATATCAGACCTCGTCAAATCGCTGTGATTGGCGCTGGAATCGGTGGTTTAAGTAGCGCATGGGCATTCGCTCAACGCGGTCATCAAGTCACGATCTACGACCAGTCAGCGCCCCTCTCCGGAGGTTCTGGCAATCCACTGGCTTTGCTCAATCCCAAACTCTGTCCAGTTGAGCAAAGTGCAGAGCATTTAATGACCTTGGCTTGGCAACAGGCTCTGACGCACTATGCAAAATTCAAGGCTTTCCGCCCGATTCAGGTGAATCAGTTCGCCTTAAAAAATCCTGAACAGCTTTTAGGATTGGCAGATGAATATCCTGAAGAAATTCTGGCTGTACAAGATACAGAAGATCAGGAGATGCAAACTGCATTTCTAAGTTTAAAACTGTTAGAAGCTGGTGCGGTTTCACCGCATCAGTTACGTGATGAAATTTTGCAGCATGCTAATATTCAATACGAGCAGGCTAAAATTAGCCATATTGAAGCTGCTACAAAACCTCAGCTATTTTCAGATAAACAGGATCTGGGTGAATTTGATCATGTGATTGTCTGTACTGCGCGAGAAACAGCACAATTCTTTGCAGATTATCCAGTGTTGAAACCGATTCGCGGACAGGTGAGCTGGATGAATAATCAAGCCCAGCCTTTAAGTCAAAATATTGCCTATAGCTACGGCGGTTATTGTATGCAACTGGATGCTGAACATTTGATCTTGGGTGCTTCTTTTTATCCAGGTCGGGATGATATCGAGGTGTTAGCAGAAGACCATGTGCATAACTACGAACTGATCCACAGCGTATTCCCAGAATATGCAGCAACCCTGCCTGATGTCGCGACCTGGCAAGGTCGGGCTTCGGTTCGTGCGCAAAGTCAGGATTATTTCCCCCTGCTCGGTAAAATGAAAGCCGATGAGGAAATTTACAGCTTTGCCGGTCTAGGCTCCAAAGGCTTTTTATTTGCACCCTTGTGTAGTGAAATTCTGGCTGCCCAGATTCTCGGCGAAGCCTGTCCGGTACCATCAAGTTTAATAAAAAAACTCAGTGTGACCCGTTTTCAAAAGAAAGTTAAAACGAAGAAACCGTATTTTAAGCTACAAATTTAATTACTATTTTGAATGAATCCCCCTAAATCCCCCTTTAAAAAAGGGGGGACTTTTCTCTACTTTTATGAATAAATAGAATAGATGTAGCTCCTCCCTTTAGAAAAGGGAGGTTGGGAGGCATTAAATCTCACCCATTAAAAAAGCGCCTTGCGGCGCTTTTTTTTGACAGAATGCTTATACACCCTGTTCAAGCGGTAAGCCTGCATCACGGGCAGCACGAGTACCACCCATCAGAATGACATATTCACGTGAGCTGTCAAAACCCTCTAGTTTTTCCGCAGCACGTGGAGCTTTACTGCCCCCACCACACAAGATGTAAATGGGTTGATCCGCTGACACCTGAGTTAGGCTTTCTGCTGAAAGATCGTTAATGGGCTGATTCACCGCCCCTTTCACGTGTGCTTCAGCAAAAGCACTTGAATCGCGTACATCCCAGATAATTGCATTTTCTGGGAACTCAAATGTTGTAATTTCTTGTTTACGGATCATTGCGCACTCCTTTGATGTAAACAACACTTGGCAAATGAAGAAAACATCCCTAGCATCTCAGATATTCTTTCCCTTTGTAAAGGTCTAAACTATGCCTTCTTTCGATATTGTTTCTGAATTAGAAATTTTTGAAGTAAATCATGCAGTTCAAAACACCCAAAAAGAAATCGCGACCCGCTTTGATTTCCGTGGTCAGGACGTTTCTATTGAACTGAATGAAAAAAACAAGGAAATCAAAATCTCGACTGAAAGTGATTTCCAGTGTGAACAAGTCTATAGCATGCTGGAAAGTCATTTCTTTAAACGCAAAGTCGATATTCAGGCGCTTGACCCACAAAAAATGACAGCTTCTGGCAAAAATGTGATTCAGGTGATCAAGCTTAAAGATGGTCTTGACTCAGATACCGCAAAAAAAATTAATAAAGCCATTAAAGAAAGTGGGATTAAGGCGCAATGTTCTATTCAGGGCGACAAGATTCGTGTGACTGATAAAAAACGCGATACATTGCAGCAAGTAATGGCATTCTTGAAAGAACAGCAATTTGGTTTGCCTTTACAGTTCAATAACTTTAAAGATTAAGACAGCAACGTCTGTAGAAGGAATTATGGCAAAGAACAACCGATTAGCCAGATTAGTCAAAGCCACTGCACGATTACCGCAAGGCATTCGTACTGCTTTGTTAAGTAAAACTTTTGGCCGGGTCGTTCCTATGGTCGGCTCTGCCAAGCTTCGCTATGTAGAGCTAAGTCCAGCAAAAGTCGTGGTTAGAATCGCCAATCATAAAGCCATGCAGAACCATATTGGTCAGGTGCATGCCTGCGCCATGGCTTTACTGGCAGAAACCGCGACCGGCTTTGTGACGGCAATGAATGTGCCGGATACGGCGGTTGTACTGATCAAAAGCTTAAAGGTCGATTTTAAACGTCCGACGCGCGGTGCCATAACCGCTGTTGCCACGCTCACCCCTGAACAGCAAGCCTTGATGCAAAGTTCAGATAAAGGCGACACACTGGTTCAAGTTACCGTCACGGATGAATCCGGTGAAGCCCCGATTCAATGTGAAATGCTCTGGGCCTGGATTGCCAAGAGCCAGCTCAAAAAATCATAATTTCTTCTTCTAGACAAAAAAATCCCAGATATTAAATCTGGGATTTTTTATTTAAGTCTTCATTGTGCTGATTGCGATTCTAAAAGCTTCAGTTTGGCGTCTTCTGGGATCAGACGTTTGTTACCTTTGACATCCACCGCAACGAAAGTAAACACGCCTTCAGTCACCCGAATTGGTGGGCGTGAATCATCATGACTGTCCCAAACCTCGATTTCCATCTGGATAGAAGTTTTACCAACTTTTAAAATCTGGGTATAACAGCTAATAACATCACCGACTTTCACCGGCACCAGAAAAGTCATCTGGTTAATCGAAATCGTAGCACAACGTCCCTTTGAAAATCGTTCTGCATGAATCGCGCCTGCCAAGTCCATTTGTGAAACGATCCAGCCACCAAAGACATCACCACTCCAGTTGGTATCTGCAGGCATTGCGATCGTCTGTAGGGAAAGAATTCCCTCTGGTCTTACTTGAGAATCTGACACTTTCACTCCAGGCATTTGAATTAGGGTTGGGTATTTAACTGCTGATCAAGCCATTTTTGCAGCTCGCTTGACCGTAATGCACCGCTTATTCTAGCAATTTCGTTGCTTTTATTCATCAACACCAGCGTCGGAATACTGCGAACATTAAATGCAGAACTTAAGCGCGGATTCGCTTCGGTATCAATTTTTGCAAAAACTACATTTGGATATTGCTTCGCGACAGTCGCAAAATGCGGTGCCATCATTTTACAGGGACCACACCATTCTGCCCAGAGATCAATCAGGATTGGCAAGTCACTATGCGTGACAAACTGACTGAAATTCTGCTCATTCAGCTCAATCGGTGCCAGCGGAATGAGGGCTTGATGACATTGACCACAAGCAGGGTTGGCAGTGAGTTTATCTTCAGGGACACGGTTTTTGGCCAGACATTCCGGACATACAATAATCATCTAGCGCACTCCAATATGTTGATGTAAGAATTCTAATTGGGTCGAAACTGCTTTTTCAAACCATTCCCCATGATAAATATCAAAATGCCGGATATTCCACTCATGATATTGCACAAATGGCGCAATATTGGTCGCAGTTTCCCGACTGGATTCAATGGGAATCAGACTATCCAGTTTTGCCGCAATAAACAGGACTGGAATGGTGATCTTCCTCACCTCCTGAATCGGTCGATAACGCATCAGCTGAAAGAATGCCCGTGCAGGAATGTGACCGCTCCAGTAATAATCCGGATTAACAATCGACAGATAACCTTCGTAACTGTCCTGCGTCGGCATAAAACTGAGTTCATGCTGATCAACCACAGGTAAGGTCTTCGGTGCCATACCAACCTTGGCCCCCATATAGTCCTGACTGGAGACTTTAAGCGCCTTGGGGAGTTGTTGTAAAGGATATAGTTGGGCACTCTCGGCCCCATCGACAAAAGGCACCTGTACCATCGCCGCCTGAATATTTTTCAGTTCTGCAGCTAAGGTCAATACGTGCCCACCACTTAAGGCCGTTCCCCAGAGCACGATCCGTTTACTGTCAATCGATTTGCGTTCCTGAATATGCCTAATCATGGTTCGCCAATCATCGAGTTGGGCATTAATCGACACCAGCTCACGCGGGCGTCCGGTGCTGCCGCCCCAATAGCGATAGTCAAATAAAACCACCGCATAGCCGGCACTGGCAAAACGCTGGGCATATTGCACCAGTTTAAATTGACGTAAGGCAGCCAGACCATGAGCCATCAGGATTACGGCCGGTTTTTCTATATTTTTAGGCCGATAAAAATCTGCAGCAATCACATCCTGACCGCTTTTGACATACAGTGGTTCAACTGTATAAGCCTGCATACGCGCTCCATTGCGTTATCTTATGGTTATCATCATTTATAAAAATTTCAGAACAGGTTCAGCATGTTTTCAGCTTAATGCTATCATAAAGCATATCGATATAGATGAAATGATGGAGTGGCGTCATGAGCGAAAATGTAGGTTTTGCTGGTCAAATTGGTCCGGAACACGTAACTCAAGTGGTTGAGAAAGGTTTTAAATCGATTATCAACAACCGTCCGGACATGGAAGGTGGTTCCGAGCAGCCAACCAGTGCACAAATCGAGGAAGCTGCACGCAATGCCGGTCTGGATTATGTATTCCAGCCAGTAGTAGCCGGTCAGATTACTGAGCTTGATGTTCGCACTTTTGCCAATCATTATAATGAATTACCAAAACCGATCTTGATGTTCTGTCGTACCGGAAACCGCTCGAATAACTTATATCAACTGGCGAAACAGATGGATCTGCTGGATGACTAAGTCGTTTTGGAAAGGTGTGGTATTGGCAACCTGTTTTAGCTGTATTACACCTGTTTTTGCTGCAAATGATCTTAGCCGTGCGCTGAACTCTACGGTGAGTGTCACGGGGCAAATGACACCAAGCAAGTTCCAGCAATTGATTCAGCAAGGTTTTAAATCTGTAATTGTAAACCGCCCTGATCAGGAGACTGGTAATAATGTCACGGTGAGTCAACTACGCTCCATTGCGGAGAAATCTCAAGTGAGTGTGATTTATCAGCCTGTAGTGAGTGGCCAGCTTTCTCAGGCCAATATTGAAGAATTTGCTCGATATTATAATGAGCTGCCAAAGCCGATTTTGATGGTCTGCCGTAGTGGTACACGTTCAGCAGCTCTGTTCAATCAGGCAAAATCTCAAGGATTGATTCATGAATAAAATCTTGGTCATGTTATGTCTGAGCTTGGCCTTTGTTGGCTGCAGTTCAATGAATTTAAAGCCGACTGTGGGTGTGAGGGTGGGGACTACTATTTAGTCCTTAAATTTTAGCTCCCATAAAAAAACAGCGCCGAAGCGCTGTTTTTTTTCAATTATGGACATTTTGTTGTATTTACACCATACGGACTTTTCAGGTTCGGTCCATAGCTTCCATTACTACTATAATCTGAATTCAAAGAAGCTAAACCAAGATTATAAGTTGTTCTTGTCGGTAATGTTGCAATGGAAGTTTGAGCACCAACTGTCACACTTAACCATTGTGCATATTCTTTAGGATAACGCACAACAAAATCAAATTTACCTTCACTATCTGTTTTATAGGTCGCGGTTGTACCTTGACCTAAGAATGTTGGTACTTTTACGGGAATATTGGTCACTTCTGAATTGGTAATAGCTGCTCCAATTGAATTACTCGGACAATCTCTCGCAGTATTTCTAAGAATAATAGCATCATCATCATCACTTTCATCTACTGTACCTTTATTATCCATCACAATACCATCTTTAAGATAAGCTGTTGATGAATAGTAATTTTCATCTGGTCCTACCCAAGTCTCTGATAGATTATCAGCTACTTTGGCTGACTTTGCCCAGATATATTGACCTTTAAAGTACCAAGTTGGAGTAATATCTAAAGTAACTACCTGATTAACTAAAGGCTTACCATCAAAATCAACCACGCTTGCAGACATATTACGCAAGTAATAAACACCATCAGCGGTTGTTGCTACGCCTGTCGGATTAGATGCAAGTACAATAGAAGCACGTGTATTCGTATTATTTCGCTCAATCACATTAATACGATGAATCTGTGACTGCTCTTCATATCCATCTTCTTTAAATTTAGCTTCTACTCTTAGACCGAGTGTCACAAACTGAGCTGCAGTCAATGTTTCACTGCGTGATTTTTCGTCAAATTGTACTTTAAATTTAGCCTGACCATTTTGATCAGTTGTTAAACCTGATGGTCCAATAATTATAGCACCGGTTTCAATATGATTAGTTATACTTAAAGTCACATACTGATTGGCCACACCCCCACCATTTTGATCAACAACAGTAATTGTAAATTCAGCCTCATCTCCACGCACATCTAAATTAGATTTGTTTGCAGAAATTTTCAAAGAATAGCGAGCAGGAATATCAGCAGTAATAATAGGTTGTGGTGGCTGATAGACATTAATACGTGAAATTTGAGTCGTCATTTTTCCTTTGTTATTTACATGCGTTGCCGTTAACTCTATACCACTTTCAATAAGTAATTCTGCATCGACAGATTGTCCATCAATTGCAACAGAATAGTAGGCATTACCGCGACTGTCTGTAATCACCGTCTGAGGATCTGTGGTATTTGTTGGGAAACCTGTGCCCGGTGTACCGACAACCAATGTCGCTGCGGCATTGGTAGACAATTTAACTTCTTGATTTACTAAAGGTAAGCCAGCTTCATCTTTCAAATGAACAATTACGATTGATCTATCACCAGCTGCACTTAAATTAGTTTTATAGACATTAATATCTAATACATTCGTATTCACAGGCTCAATAACTGAGTTAAATTTTAAGACACTTGTAACACGCTCCCCTTTAGGATTACTAATTGTTCCACTGATGAAGAAACCATTCGCTGCCAAATCTGCTTTTACACTATCCGGAATAGTTTCAGGAATAGTTAGATCAACTGTCACAAAACCATTTTCTACAGTCAGGACACGTTCAGAGCCGAGTTTAATACCCGCTTGAACTGCTTTAGGACCTAACTGTAAATCGACAGGATAACCAGATTTTAAAGCACCAATTTCGTCTTTAATTCCCACTTTAATCTGGTAAGTATTTCCTGCTTCTAAATTCTTAAGGTCAGATGTTAAACGTAGTGTCACCGCATCAGTAGGCACTGCTACTGGAACATTGGTCACCTGTTGAATGCGGTCACCCGTATTTAAATTGGTTCCCACAATACCGACTGTAATACCATTTTTGATCAGGCTTTCATCATATATACCTTCCGTGATTTTTACCTTAAACTCTGCCTCACCTTTGCTATTGGTTGTCAGCGTTGTATCAGACAGTGAAATTCGACTATTGGTATAAATATTAGATAAAGCTAAGTTGATTGGTGTATATGGAATTTGATCGCCATTTTCATCCAATGCAGCCACTTTCATCGTCACTTCACCACCCAATACTGAAATTGGTGTAGCTGGTGAGATAAATATAGATGTGATATTTGGATATACAATTGCTGGTTTGGTGATATCCACTTTTTTGGTGATGGTGTAAGTCGAACCATCTTTACGCTTCGCAAGTATTGCAATGGTAATACCGTTAGCAACCAAATTCTCAAGCTCTGCTTCATTAGTAGGATTCACCACAAAGGTAAATGATGTACCACCATTTTGAGTGACTTTAGCACTGCCACCCGAAATTGACACCCCATTATTTAATGCAGCTGTATTAAGACCAAAACTCACAACTTGATCATTCAGCGGTTGTTCATCAGTTCCAAATGCTTGAACATCAATATTAATACTTTGCGCAGCATTCACATTCAACATTAATGGACTTGGTGTATTCACATTGACTGTGAAATAGTCCAAATCAACCACATCATTTGCAGTTGCTGCTTTAAAGTTTAAAGTTAGGTTATCACTAAAATTTTGAGTTACATTACCATCTGTATCAGTATTACTTGCAGTCGCTACTAATGGAATACCTGCCCGTAATAAATTCAACTGTTCAGTTAATTTATTCACGTCCGTTTGCGGTGTGTAGCTAAATGAGAATGTTGCGATACCAGATTCGTCGGTTTCAACAATCGCATTAGACGTTAAATTTAAACTGAGTGCTTGTTTCTGTGCAGGAGTTAAATTTTGACTTAATGCCAATTTAACTTTTTTACCTTTTAATGGACCACCATCTACATCGAATACTGCAACTGAAACTGGAATACTTTGTTTTTTAGTTAAATCAAAATTAGGCTTATCTAATGGTTCAAAAGCAATATAGCTAATAGATGCATTGCTCTGAGTATTCTTTTCAACTTCAATTTTAATACTATTGGAAATATTATTATCAGTCGTAAATGTCGCAGCAATGCCAGAGCTCACCAAAGTATCAATGGCTGTTGAACTTGGATTGTTGGTTTTAATTTTAAACACAACAAAACCATCAGCATTTACAGCCTGAGTTTGGTTTTTATTAAAGGTTGCGCCATTATCATTACTACCAGACAATTCAACCGCATTTGATAATGCTTCACTGTTCAGTTTAATGGTGACATTGCCTTTATTCGCGCCAACACCACGGTTACTGATGGCTTTAACACGAATGATGACTTCATCATTTGTGGCATTAATTTTATATGAAGACGCAATTTCCAAACGTTGAATAGCATCCAGATCACTTGCCTGGTTATTGGCAGTGACGACTTCAATTTCATCAAAGAATTCTTTTTCAGTTTCGCCTTTGTAGGTCGCTTTTAATTTAATGTTGTTTTGAGATAACGCAATTGGGTGTTCTGCTGTAGTCACCACTTCAAAAAGTGCATAACCCTGACTATTGGTCATCGCAGTTTTATTCACAATACTTACATTATATAAAGCACTGTTATCCGCAAAATCTAAAGTGACTTCGCGGTTAGTCAGCAATGTTCCTTTAGAGTTTTTCGCTGCAACTTTAACAAGCGCGGTTTGCCCCGGAACAATTGGTGTTTCCGGTAAAACAAAGGACAGAACATCGACAACATCTAGACCATTTTTAAAGGTAACACTGCGTGTGCCTGTTTTTACAGCCTTATTTTCATCTACCAGTTTAAAATTCAATTCAGCAGTCGTGTTTGCCAAATTAATTACATCGGTATCGGTTAATTCAGCAGTAGCTTTAATCGTAAATTCTGCTACGCCTTGAGCATTCGTTTGAATAGTCGATGCTTCTGTTACAGCAAATTTACCTTGCATTTCCGTAGGCAAAATTAATGAAACAGATTGATTTGCTTTCGCACCGCCTTTCTTATCTGTAACCGTCACAGGAATTTTTACTTCACCGTCTGGTAAGCTCATGATAATGTCATTTGGCAGGGACAAATTGTAATCACTCTTGATCACACTTTGCTTAAATACTGTCACAGTACTTGGTGTAGAAATTTTTGTGCCATCTACAGTTGCGGTAAGATTAAATTTACCTGAAGCAATGCTAATTTCTGGAATCTTAACTTCAAAGATAGCAATACCATCATCACCCGTTGTAACTCGTGATGACTTAGCAGTAACGTTTAAACCATCGGTATCATTAATTGATAATCGTACGTCTTTATTAGCAATACCGCCTTTATCAGCATTTAAAACTTGTACAGCCACCAAAATAACAGAGTTATCCTGTACTTTTGAAATTACTGCACCGCTTGCATCCTGCAATTTAATATTTAGACTTTCAGCGACTGTTGAGTTATCTGTTACAGAACCATTTTCATTACCATTATTTGAACCTCCAGTATTACTATTCGAAGAACCTTGATCATAATAACCGTCACTCCCCCCCCCTCCACACGCAACCAAAGAAATTGATGTTGCTAAAACTGTTGTACTAACCCCTAGTTTTTTTAAATTTATAAACAAACTCATGATTTTTCCTACTGGATATAATAGTTAAGCTGCCATAAAGTTAGTCTTCTGGCTTTTACACAAAATTTACTCAAATTAGCAAAAATAAGCAATCTAGTTACATAATTTACACCAGAAACATTGTAAACCATAAATATAAATAATTATGTTTTGAGACTTGGTAATCATTCTATGTACGACCTCATCATCATCGGCGCAGGCACTGCAGGAATAAGTGCCTATAACGAAGCCATTAAATACACCCAGAATATGTTAATTATCAATGATGGCCCATGGGATACGACCTGTGCCCGTGTAGGTTGTATGCCAAGTAAATTGCTAATCTCTTCAGCAAATCGCATGCATGATATTCAAACTGCTGAAGAACTTGCTTTAAAACATAATTCTGTCATTGATCCTTCAGAGGTTATGCAACGCGTGCATGTCCTTAGAGAACGTTTTATTCGTGCAACCTTGAAAGGTGTCGATCAATGGGACAGCTCACATAAAATTTCCGGAAAAGCCAAATTTGTTGATCTCCAAACGATCGAAGTGAATGGACAATCCTATCGGGCCAAAAGTTTTATTGTCGCTGTAGGTTCACGCCCCAATATTGATGAAAATCTAAAGCAAAAATTAAAAGACAAATACATCACTTCAAATGAAATATTTGAGTTTTCCCAATTACCTAAGTCATTAGCGGTGATCGGCAGTGGCATTATTGCAATTGAATTAGCTCAAGCTATGCAACGACTAGGTGTAAAAACCACGATGTTTGCGCGTAGTCAAAAAGTAGGTGCATTAAGCAGTCCAGTTTTACAAAAACTGGCGCAAGAGCAATTCAACAAAGAGCTCAATATCAAATTTAAAATCTTGCCAGATAAAGTTGAAATACAAGCAGATAAAATAAAGATTAATTTTACAGAAAATGATCAGACTAAGAGTATTGAAGTTGAATATGTCTTAGGTGCCACAGGTCGGCAAAGCAATATAGATCGTTTAGGTCTAGATCAACTGAATTCAACATTCAAGGACATCAAAAACCTTCCTATCGATAAAAAAACAAAACAACTTGCAAACCTACCTATATTTATAGTCGGTGATGCCGCCCCTGATGCTCCCATTCAACATGAAGCCGCTCATACAGGTAAACAGGTAGTTCATAACTGTGTGAATTATCCGAATGTAAAACCTATTACTGCTTTAACACCATTAGCTATTGTATTTTGTCATCCTGAAATGGCGATTATCGGAAAAAGTTTCAAGCAACTAGAAGATCAACAAATCGAATTTATTCGGGGATTTGTCTCTTATGAAAATCAAGGACGTGCACTAGTTCTGGCAGAAAACTCAGGCGGAATAGAAGTTTATATTGATAAAAAATCAGGTAAATTACTTGGTGCAGAACTCTTCTGTTCACAAGCAGAACATCTGGCCCATTTACTGGCCTGGATGATTGATGCCGACCAGGATATTCACCAGATCCTAAAGAAACCTTTTTATCATCCTACGCTGGAAGAAGGCCTTAGAACTGCCTTTAAACATGCTCGACGTCAGTTTGATGCATTGCAAGAACAAAGTTGAGTAATCCGCCCCTTACTCGATAAGGTTAATTATCGCTCTAGCTTCATATTGAACACTGTATAAAGTTAACGTTATATGAATGCTAAATAGTCAAGACAATTATCTCGCCCATAAAAAAACACCCCCTTCGTTAGA
>NZ_JAUZUV010000015.1:0-66741 GCF_031844265.1 Acinetobacter sp. RG5
ATAGAATAAGACAAGCAGGTTGGAGTTTAGGCTCCAACTTGTTGTTTTGCAGGTCAGTAGTTCAATTGGTAGAGCGTCGGTCTCCAAAACCGAATGTTGGGGGTTCGAGTCCCTCCTGACCTGCCAAGTTTTTAAAAAGACGCTTGATGTCGGCAAAATTGGTCATATAATAAGTCGCGAAACCTACGACGAGTACAAAAATGTCGAATGAAAAATCACGCGACGCATTAGGCGAAGCGGCAATTCCTCAAAGAAATAATCCTGCAGTAGATGTAAGTTCTGGTTCTCCATTAGACATGGTTCTATGGGTTATCGCCTTGATTTTATTGGTTGGTGCAATGATGGTAAACCAATATTTACCAGCGTATTGGGCACCTGCGAATGATGTTTGGGTGCGCGTTGGGGTGATTTTGGCTTGTATCGTTGCAGCATTCGGTTTATTATACGCCACCCATCAAGGCAAAGGCTTTATTCGTCTGCTGAAAGATGCACGAATTGAGTTGCGTCGAGTGACCTGGCCTACCAAACAAGAGACTATGTCCACATCTTGGCAAGTTCTTGTTGTAGTCGTAATTGCATCCATTTTATTGTGGTGTTTTGACTATATTTTAGGCTGGTTAATGAAGTTTATTATCGGGTAAGAGAGCTATGAAACGTTGGTACATTATTCATGCCTATTCAGGTTATGAAAAACAAGTGATGCGTTCGCTTAATGATCGAATCCAGCGTAGCGCTGTTGCCGATAGCTTTGGTGAAGTCCTTGTTCCTACCGAAGAAGTGGTAGAAATGAAGGATGGCAAGAAGCGTAAATCAGAGCGTAAGTTCTTTCCTGGCTATGTTCTAGTCGAAATGGAAATGAACGATGATACTTGGCACATTGTTAAAGAATGTCCAAAAGTTTTAGGTTTTATTGGTGGTACGGCTGAAAAACCGGCACCGATTACGCAAAAAGAAGCTGATGCGATTCTTGCGCGTGTACGCAATACTGGCGAAGCACCTCGTCCTAAGACGATGTTTGAACCAGGCGAAGAATTACTCGTAGTTGACGGTCCATTCACCGACTTTAAAGGTGTGGTGGAAGAAGTTCAGTACGAAAAGTCGCGTTTAACGCTGACCATTAATGTATTTAACCGACCAACTCAAGTTGAATTGGAATTTCGTCAAGTCGAAAAATCAGTCTAATTTGTATGGGTTGAAAACGCCCGACTTATTTATAAGTCAGGCATTGTTGTTGTAACGGTATCGTTACTTGAAATCATTGGGGAGCCTTCACCGGCGTTTGCACCCAGAGGTAATTTGAAATGGCTAAGAAGATTGACGGCTATATCAAGCTGCAAGTTCCAGCTGGTAAAGCGAATCCATCTCCACCGATTGGTCCTGCACTAGGTCAACGTGGTGTGAACATCATGGCATTCTGTAAAGAATTCAATGCTGCTACACAAAAAGTTGAAGCTGGTCTGCCAATTCCAGTCGTGATCACTGTGTACAACGACAAGTCGTTCACATTCATCATGAAAACTCCACCTGCTGCTGTTCTTCTTAAGAAAGCTGCTGGTATCCAGAAGGGTTCAGCTGTACCTAACAAAACTAAAGTTGGTAAGTTGACTCGTGCTCAAATCGAAGAAATCGCGACTACTAAAGAACCAGATTTGACTGGTGCTGATTTAGACGCACGTGTACGTACCATTGCTGGTTCTGCGCGTTCTATGGGCTTGGAAGTGGAGCTTTAAGACATGGCTAAATTAACTAAACGTCAAAAAGCGATTGTAGCTGCTGTAGAAGCACACAAAGTTTACACGCTAGAAGAAGCTGTTGCAGTTTTAGAGAGCCTTCCAGCTCCTAAATTCAAAGAATCTCTAGATATCGCGGTAAACCTAGGTGTTGATCCTCGTAAATCTGACCAAGTTGTTCGTGGCGCGACTACACTTCCTGCAGGTACTGGTAAGACTGTACGTGTAGCTGTATTCGCTCAAGGCGCTGCTGCTGAAGCTGCTAAAGCTGAAGGCGCAGACGTTGTTGGTTTCGACGATCTTGCTGAAAGCATCCAAGCGGGTAACCTTGACTTTGACGTAGTAATTGCTGCTCCAGATGCAATGCGCGTTGTAGGTAAACTTGGTACGATCCTTGGTCCACGTGGCTTAATGCCAAACCCTAAAGTGGGTACTGTAACTCCTGACGTTGCTACTGCAGTTAAAAATGCAAAAGCTGGTCAAGCACGTTACCGCGTAGACAAAGCTGGTATTATCCATGCTGCGATCGGTCAAGTAGGTTTTGAAGCTGCTGCTGTTCGTCAAAACGTTGAAGCACTTGTTGCTGACTTGAAACGTTTGAAACCTGCTACGTCTAAAGGCGTATACATTCAAAAGATCACTTTGAGCTCTACTATGGGTCCTGGTTTGATCGTTGATGTAGCAAACGTTTCTAAATAAGTCTCGACTTATTACAGAATTTTAAAGCCCTGAGTAAGTTTTAAAGCGCTGCTTTAAAACTTACGCAAGAAACGCTCCGTCGTATTTTGCAAACTTAGGCAAACTTTGAATTGATAAATGAAAATTTATCAGCGTCAAAGACCGCGGGCGAGGGGAGTTTTATGCTTCTCTCTTAATAGCCCAGCCTGCGTAGACGCGGTGGTGTGATTTGTTCATCCTCCGCGTGTGAGTCCAGTGATGGTCTTGCGAATTGGGAGTGTACTTCGCGTAAGTACATAAATCACCGTTAGGAGGTTTTACAATGGCTCTTCTTATCGAAGGCAAAAAACAGATCGTAGCTGAAGTAGCTGAAGTTGCTTCTACTGCATTTGCTGCTGTTGTTGCTGACTACCAAGGTTTGACTGTAGAGCAGTTAACTACTCTACGTGTTGAAGCGCGTAAACTTGGTGTTACTACACGTATCGTTCGTAACACTTTGGCTAAACGTGCTCTTCAAGATACTCAATTCAATATCTTGAACGACAACCTTGTTGGCCCAACAATCTTAGCTTTCTCGAATTCTGAAGACGACATGGGTGCTGCTGCACGTTTGTTCGAAGAATTCGCTAAAACTAATAAAGCATTTGAACTTAAAGCTGCTGCATTTGATGGCAAACTTTATCAAGGTGCAGAAGTTAGCGTAATCGCGAATCTTCCGAACCAAGAGAAAGCGCTTACTATGCTTGCAAACGTTCTTCAAGCTCCTATTTCGAAATTGGGCCGCTTACTTACAGCGCTTCAAGAGAAAAACGAGTCAGAAGCTGCTTAAGCTCAAACTTAAACACACATCATTCAATACCCATTTGGAGTTAATCTCATGGCTTTAACAAACGAAGAAATCCTAAACGCAGTTGCTGAAAAAACTGTTCTTGAACTTGTTGAACTTATCTCTGCTTTCGAAGAGAAATTCAATGTATCTGCTGCTGCTGTAGCTGTTGCTGCTGGTCCAGCTGCTGCTGCTGCTGAAGAACAAACTGAATTCAATGTTGAATTGACTTCTTTCGGCGCGAACAAAGTTGCTGTAATTAAAGCAGTTCGTGAAGCGACTGGCCTTGGCTTGAAAGAAGCTAAAGACATGGTTGAAGGCGCTCCTGCAGTTCTTAAAGAAGGCGTTTCTAAAGAAGAAGGCGAAGAGCTTAAGAAGAAACTTGAAGAAGCTGGTGCTACAGTTACTCTTAAGTAATTTCTTAAGGGAGCCGGTTTTTTTATAATCGGCTCCAAAAATTGGCTGATGGCTCTTGGGTCATCAGCCTTTTTGCGTTACAATAATCGGCTCGATTTTTGTTTGCATGATATAAAAATCATACAAATTGAAAATAAACATAATGAACAAACGTTTACCAATATTTTTCATTAAAAAATATTGATAAGCGTTTTAATACCACTAAAAATTGCAGCATTTGTAAAGAGTGGTGGCCATATCGGCCAGCGTAATTCCTTCTGAGCCCGTTCTGCAGGCGGGCTTGGTTTACACTTTCCGAGGACTCCAGATGGCATACTCATATACCGAAAAGAAACGGATCCGTAAGAATTTTGGTAAATTGCCTAGCGTCATGGATGCTCCGTACTTGCTCGCGATTCAAGTCGACTCGTACAGAACATTCTTACAAGATGGCAAATCACCAAAAAACCGCGAAGATATCGGTCTCCAAGCCGCATTTCGTTCAGTTTTTCCTATTGAAAGTTATTCTGGCAATGCTGCTTTAGAATTTGTTGAGTATAGTCTTGGTAAGCCTGAGTTTGATGTACGCGAATGTATTCTTCGTGGCTCAACTTATGCAGCACCAATGCGTGTAAAAATTCGTTTGATCCTGAAAGATCGTGAAACGAAGTCAATTAAAGATGTACGTGAACAAGAAGTCTATATGGGCGAAATGCCATTGATGACGGATAACGGTACCTTTGTAATTAACGGTACCGAGCGTGTGATCGTGTCACAATTACACCGTTCACCAGGCGTATTCTTTGACCACGATAAAGGCAAGACTCACTCAAGTGGTAAAGTCCTTTATTCAGCGCGTATTATTCCTTACCGTGGTTCATGGTTAGACTTTGAATTCGATGCCAAAGACCTGGTCTATGTACGTATTGACCGTCGTCGTAAATTGCTTGCGACTGTGGTGCTTCGTGCCTTGGGTTATAGCAACGAAAACATTCTCGACATGTTCTACGAGAAAGTACCTGTGTATCTTGACATGGGTAGCTACCAGATTGACCTGGTGCCTGAACGTCTGCGTGGCGAAATGGCACAATTTGACATCCTGGACAAGGATGGCAAGGCAATTGTTGAGCAAGGTAAACGTATCAATGCGCGTCATGTACGTCAAATGGAAGCTTCAGGTCTTGAAAAACTTGCAGTGCCAGATGAGTACCTGTATGAGCGTATCACTGCTGAAGACATCCCATTAAAAGATGGTGATGTGATTGCAGCCAATACTGTATTAAGCCATGAAATCATGGTGAAAATTGCAGAAGGCGGCGTGAAGCAGTTCAATATTCTGTTCACCAATGATATCGACCGCGGTTCATTTGTTGCAGATTCTCTACGTGCAGATACAACGAGCAATCGTGAAGAAGCATTGGTAGAAATCTACAAAGTGATGCGTCCGGGCGAACCACCAACCAAAGAAGCTGCTGAAAACTTATTCAACAACTTGTTCTTCTCTTCTGAACGTTATGACTTGTCTCCAGTTGGTCGTATGAAGTTCAACCGTCGTTTGGGTCGTCCTTATGAAGTGGGTACAGACCAGAAGTCGCGTGAAGTTGAAGGCATTCTCTCGAACGAAGATATCACTGATGTATTAAAAACATTAGTTGAAATCCGTAACGGTAAAGGTGAAGTCGACGATATCGATCACCTGGGTAACCGTCGTGTTCGTTCTGTTGGTGAAATGACAGAAAACCAATTCCGTGTAGGTCTGGTTCGTGTTGAACGTGCTGTTAAAGAACGTTTAAGCCAAGCTGAAACTGACAACCTGTCTCCGCAAGATTTGATCAATGCGAAACCTGTTGCTGCTGCAATTAAAGAATTCTTTGGTTCAAGCCAGTTGTCTCAGTTTATGGACCAAAACAACCCGTTATCTGAGATTACGCACAAACGTCGTGTTTCTGCGCTTGGTCCCGGCGGTTTGACGCGTGAACGTGCAGGCTTTGAAGTACGTGACGTACATCAAACTCACTACGGTCGTGTATGTCCAATTGAAACACCGGAAGGTCCAAACATTGGTTTGATCAACTCGCTTTCTGTTTATGCGAAATGTAACAACTTTGGTTTCCTGGAAACCCCATACCGTAAAGTTGTTGATGGTCGTGTAACAGATGAAGTTGAATACCTTTCTGCGATTGAAGAAGTAGGCACTGTCATTGCACAGGCCGATTCTGCAATGGATAAAGATGGTAATTTAACAGAAGAGTTTGTATCTGTTCGTCATCAGGGTGACTTCGTACGTATTCCTCCTGAAAAAGTAACGCATATGGATGTATCTGCTCAGCAGGTCGTATCTGTAGCAGCATCACTGATTCCATTCCTAGAACACGATGATGCCAACCGTGCATTAATGGGTTCGAACATGCAACGTCAGGCAGTTCCGACGTTGATTGCTGACAAGCCGCTTGTTGGTACCGGTATGGAAGCGAACGTAGCACATGACTCAGGTGTATGTGTGATCGCTCAGCGTGGTGGTCGTATCGAGTTTGTTGATGCGTCTCGTGTGGTTATTCGTGTGAATGAAGACGAAATGATCGCAGGTGAAGCAGGTGTAGATATCTACAACCTGATCAAATACACCCGTTCGAACCAGAACACTTGTATCAACCAGAAAGTTCTTGTGAACCTGGGCGATAAAGTAGGTCGTGGTGATGTACTGGCTGATGGTCCATCAACAGATGGCGGTGAGCTGGCATTGGGTCAAAACATGCGCGTTGCGTTTATGACCTGGAATGGTTACAACTACGAAGACTCGATCTTGTTATCTGAGCGTGTACTTCAGGAAGACCGTTTAACGTCTATTCATATCCAGGAATTGTCATGTGTTGCACGTGATACCAAACTGGGTGCGGAAGAAATCACTGCTGATATTCCGAACGTAGGTGAAGCTGCTCTGTCTAAACTGGACGAGTCAGGTATTGTTTACATCGGTGCTGAAGTAACTGCTGGCGATATCCTGGTTGGTAAAGTAACCCCTAAAGGTGAAACACAGCTTACTCCAGAAGAAAAATTGCTACGTGCAATCTTCGGTGAAAAAGCGGCTGACGTAAAAGACTCATCTTTACGCGTTCCATCAGGTACTAAAGGTACAGTCATTGACGTTCAAGTGTTTACACGTGACGGTCTTGAAAAAGACGAACGTGCTCAAGCAATTGAAAAAGCGCAATTGGATGCATACCGTAAAGACTTGAAAGAAGAATTCAAAATCTTCGAAGAAGCTGCACGTGAACGTGTAATCCGTCTACTGAATGGCCAAGAGTCGAATGGTGGCGGTACAACTAAACGTGGCGACAAACTGTCTGAAGACGTGTTGTCTGGTTTAGAGCTTGTTGATCTTCTTGAAATTCAACCAGTTGATGAAGCAATTGCTGAACGTTTAACTCAAATTCAAGTGTTCTTGAAAGAGAAGAGCTTCGAAATTGACGAGAAATTTGCTGAGAAAAAACGCAAACTTTCGACTGGCGATGAACTGACGACTGGCGTATTGAAAGTAGTTAAAGTTTATCTTGCTGTAAAACGTCGCATCCAACCGGGTGATAAGATGGCGGGTCGTCACGGTAACAAAGGTGTTGTATCAAACATCTTGCCGGTAGAAGACATGCCACATGATGCCAACGGTGTACCTGTTGATATCGTATTGAACCCGCTTGGCGTACCATCGCGTATGAACGTGGGTCAGATTCTTGAAACTCACTTGGGTATGGCGGCGAAAGGTCTTGGCGATCAAATCGACAAGATGATGAAAGAGCAACGTACTGTACTTGAGCTTCGTGATTTCCTGGACAAGATTTACAACAAAGTTGGTGGCGAACAAGAAGATCTTGATAGCTTGACTGATGAAGAAATCTTGAAACTTTCTGGCAACTTGCGTGCTGGTGTACCTTTGGCTACTCCTGTATTCGATGGTGCTGAAGAAGGTCAGATCAAAGAGTTGTTACAACTTGCAGGCCTGTCTAGTACTGGTCAGACCGTATTATATGATGGTCGTACTGGTGAGCGTTTCGATCGTCCGGTAACTGTCGGTTACATGTACATGCTGAAACTGAACCACTTGGTTGATGACAAGATGCATGCGCGTTCAACTGGTTCTTACTCTCTAGTTACGCAACAGCCGTTGGGTGGTAAAGCACAATTCGGTGGTCAGCGTTTCGGTGAGATGGAAGTCTGGGCACTAGAAGCTTACGGTGCAGCATATACGCTACAAGAAATGCTGACTGTGAAATCGGATGACGTTGAAGGCCGTACCCGTATCTACAAGAACATTGTAGATGGCAACCATTATATGGACCCGGGCATGCCTGAATCGTTCAACGTATTGACCAAAGAGATCCGTTCTTTAGGTATCAACATTGAACTGAAAAATGGTGACTAATTAGTTCCATTTAATCTCCCCAAACCCCTCTTTGATAAAGAGGGCTTCCCCCTTAACAAAGGGGGACTGAGGGGGATTAAAATTCAGTTAAAAAACAATATTTGTGACCCAGTTGTTGAGTGAAAATCTCCACAACACACGGAGAAAAAAATTGAAAGACTTGCTCGATATCATGCGCAAAAAGACGGATTCAGACGGTCATGCTCCAGTAGAGTTTGACCGCATCCGTATTGGTCTTGCGTCACCAGAAATGATTAAGTCATGGTCTCACGGTGAAGTTAAAAAGCCAGAAACCATTAACTATCGTACGTTCAAGCCTGAACGTGATGGTTTGTTCTGTGCCAAAATCTTTGGTCCAGTGAAAGATTACGAATGCTTGTGTGGTAAATACAAGCGTATGAAATACAAAGGCGTCATTTGTGAAAAATGTGGCGTTGAAGTAACAACTGCGAAAGTTCGTCGTGAACGTATGGGTCACATCGAGCTGGCATCTCCAGTTGCACACATCTGGTTCTTGAAATCATTGCCTAGCCGTATCGGTCTATTATTAGACATGACGCTACGTGATATTGAACGTGTATTGTATTTCGAATCTTATGTAGTTACCGATCCGGGTATGACTCCATTTGAGAAATACCAACTTCTAAATGATGAAGAATACTTCAATGCATTAGAAGAACACGGTGATGAATTCACAGCGAAAATGGGTGCTGAAGCGGTTCAAGACTTGTTGAAAGACATCGATCTTGAAGCTGAAATTGCACGTCTTCGTGAAGAAATTCCTGTTACAACTTCAGAAACCAAGCTGAAAAAAGCGTCTAAGCGTTTGAAGTTGATGGAAGCATTCAACGATTCGAACAACAAGCCAGAATGGATGGTGTTAACTGTACTTCCAGTTCTTCCACCAGACCTCCGTCCGCTTGTACCACTTGAAGGTGGTCGTTTCGCGACTTCTGACCTGAACGATCTTTATCGTCGTGTGATCAACCGTAACAACCGTTTGAAGCGTCTTCTTGACCTTGCAGCGCCAGACATCATCGTACGTAACGAAAAACGTATGTTACAAGAGTCTGTAGATGCATTGCTGGATAACGGTCGTCGTGGTCGTGCAATTACCGGTTCGAACAAGCGTCCGCTTAAATCTTTGGCAGACATGATCAAAGGTAAGCAAGGTCGTTTCCGTCAAAACTTACTTGGTAAGCGTGTTGACTACTCTGGTCGTTCGGTAATTACTGTTGGTCCAAACCTGCGTTTGCACCAATGTGGTCTTCCGAAGAAAATGGCACTTGAACTGTTCAAGCCATTCATTTTCGCGAAACTACAGGCCTCTGGTCAAGCAACCACCATTAAAGCTGCGAAGAAAATGGTTGAGCGCGAAACCCCGGAAGTTTGGGACGTTCTTGCTCACGTGATTCGTCAACATCCAGTGATGTTGAACCGTGCGCCAACCCTTCACCGTTTGGGTCTTCAAGCATTTGAACCGATCCTGATCGAAGGTAAAGCGATCCGTCTACACCCACTCGTATGTGCTGCGTTTAACGCCGACTTCGATGGTGACCAAATGGCGGTACACGTACCATTAACACTTGAAGCTCAGCTTGAAGCTCGTGCGTTAATGATGTCGACGAACAACATTCTGTCTCCAGCGAACGGTGAGCCAATCATCGTACCGTCTCAGGACGTGGTCTTGGGCTTGTATTACATCACGCGTGATGCAATCAATGCCAAAGGTGAAGGCATGGTGTTCGCGGATACTCACGAAGTAAACCGTGCACTGGCAACAGGTCAGGTTGATCTACACGCTCGCGTTAAAGCACGTGTACACCAGACTGTGATCGACGAAGATGGTAACCGTGAACAGCAAACCATTATTGTAGATACGACGCCTGGTCGCTGCCTACTTTGGGAAGTTGTACCTGAAGGTATGGATTTCCAGCAAATTAACGTTGAGATGACTAAGAAAAATATCTCGAAGTTAATTAACTCTTGCTACCGTAAATTGGGTCTGAAAGATACTGTTATCTTCGCTGACCAATTGATGTACTTGGGCTTCCGTCAAGCGACGCGTTCAGGTGTATCTGTCGGTATGGAAGACATGGTTATTCCACCGCAAAAACAAGCAATTATTGGTAAAGCGGAAGCTGAAGTTCGTGAAATCGAACAACAGTTCGAACAAGGCTTCGTAACTGCCGGCGAACGTTATAACAAAGTGGTCGATATTTGGGCGCGTACCAATGACCAGGTTGCTAAAGCGATGATGGACAACTTGTCTTTCACCACTGTGAAGAACAAACAGGGTGAAGATGAGAAGCAAAAATCATTCAACTCGATCTACATGATGTCTGACTCGGGTGCCCGTGGTTCGGCAGCTCAGATTCGTCAGTTGGCGGGTATGCGTGGTTTGATGGCGAAGCCGGATGGCTCGATCATTGAAACCCCAATTAAAGCGAACTTCCGTGAAGGTTTGACCGTACTTCAGTACTTCATCTCGACACACGGTGCGCGTAAAGGTTTGGCCGATACAGCACTGAAAACTGCGAACTCTGGTTATTTGACTCGTCGTCTAGTAGACGTTGCGCAGGACTTGGTCATTACTGAGCCGGATTGTGGTACGTATGACGGTCTGGTAATGACTCCGTTCATTCAAGGTGGCGATGTAATCGAAAACCTGGGTGCACGAGTATTGGGTCGTGTGGTTGCTGAAGATGTGAAACGTGTAGGTACAGACGAAGTTCTGCTTCCACGTAATACTTTAATTGACGAGAAACTGGCGACGTTTATCGAAAGTCAAGGTGTCGACGAAATTAAAGTACGTTCAGTCGTGAACTGTGCGTCTACCTTCGGTGTATGTGCGAAATGTTACGGTCGTGACCTAGCACGTGGTCACCAGGTGAACCCGGGTGAGTCTGTTGGTGTAATGGCAGCTCAATCGATTGGTGAGCCAGGTACACAGTTAACGATGCGTACTTTCCACGTCGGTGGTGCTGCAAGCCGAACTTCTGCTGCAAACAGCGTACAGGTTCGTAACCAAGGTACAGTACGTTTCCACAACGTGAAAACAGTACAACATGCCAAAGGTCACTTGGTATCGACTTCACGTTCAGGCGAAATCGGTATTGCGGATGATTTAGGTCGTGAGCGCGAGCGCTATAAACTTCCTTACGGTGCGTCTATCTTGCTGAAAGATGGCGAAGCTGTAGAAGCAGGCGGTATTGTGGCGACTTGGGATCCGCATACACATCCATTGGTAACAGAAGTTGCTGGTAAAGTACGTTTCAGCCAGATTGCTGATGGCGTGACGGTTACTTCTAAAACTGATGATGCAACAGGTATGTCAACCATTGAAATCTTGCCAGTGACTTCACGTCCTGCGTCAGGTAAAGATTTGCGTCCTGCTGTTGTGTTAGATACCGTTGATGGTGGCGAACAGTTCTACTTCCTGCCACAGAACACGATTCTTTCTGTTCGTGATGGCGAAACGATTGGTGTCGGTGATGTCATCGGTCGTGTACCACAAGAAACTTCACGTACCCGTGATATTACCGGTGGTCTGCCGCGTGTAGCTGACTTGTTCGAAGCACGTAAGCCAAAAGAGCATGCAATCCTTGCAGAAGTGTCGGGTGTTGTAAGCTTTGGTAAAGAGACCAAAGGTAAGAACCGTCTGGTGATTACGCCGGATGATGGCTCTGAGATTTATGAAGAGCTGATTCCGAAATGGCGTACGATTAACGTGTTCGAAGGCGAACATGTGAACCGTGGTGAAACTATTTCTGATGGTCCACAGAACCCGCACGATATCTTGCGTTTGAAAGGCGAAGTTGCGCTTACAAACTACATCGTGAACGAAGTTCAGGATGTATACCGTCTGCAAGGTGTAAAAATCAACGACAAGCATATTGAAGTCATCGTACGTCAAATGCTGCGTAAAGTTGATATCACTGATGGCGGCGATACTAGCTTCATCAAAGGCGAACAAGTGGATTACATCCGCGTTGTTCAAGAAAACCAAGCAGTTCTTGCACAAAACAAGTTCCCTGCGAAGTTTGAACGTCAATTGATGGGTATTACGAAAGCATCGCTTTCTACTGACTCGTTCATCTCTGCTGCATCGTTCCAGGAAACCACGCGTGTGTTAACTGAAGCGGCTGTAACAGGTAAAGAAGATGACTTACGCGGCTTGAAAGAGAACGTGGTTGTAGGTCGCCTGATCCCAGCGGGTACAGGTTTGGCTTACCACTTGGAGCGTCGTCGTCAAGAAGCAGAAGCTGCAGAATTTGAACTGCACAATGATTTCTCTGATGTAGACCAAGCTCTAAGCCAGGCATTTAACGAAGAATTCTAATTCGAGTTAAAGCTGAGAAAAGAGACGCCTTCGGGCGTCTTTTTTTGTCTGAAATTTATAAATAAGACAGCTTGAACAGAAGAATAATCCATTGATATTTACAAAACTCAGCAGGAATACCGAGAGAAGTAACACGCTACAGATTTTAGTTTCATAAAATGAAGATAAGCTTAATTAAAGCAAGACAGGAAGGCCAAGGTCATGAAAAAATTAATGGGTGTTATGGCAGTTGCCACTCTTTCAACCTTTATGTTGGCGGGTTGTGAAAGTATGTCTGCCAATGAGCAACGGATTGGTGCTGCAGCCCTTGGTGGTGCAGTCGGTGGTGGTGTCGGTAATAAAGTCGGCGGTGGCGTTGGTGCAGCTGTTGGTGGTGGTGCTGGTGCAGCAGTGGGTAGTAAATCCCAAGGCGGTTCAAACCGTAATGCGACCTATAGTGGTGTAGGTGGTGCTGTTGGTTCAGCAGTTGGTAAAAGCATCTTCGGTGGTAATGCGGGTGCTGCAATTGGTGGTGCAATCGGTGGTGGTGCCGGTGCTGCGATTGAACAGGATAACCGTCGTCGTTAAGCCGAATTCACTTCAGATTCATCTAAATTTAAAAGCGCCAATGTGGCGCTTTTATCTTATTTAGGAGCGTTAATTTTCCCTTTGCTCTGTTTCCGCCGGATATATACCGTTTTCTCTACCTCAGCAATCCTGACCCCGGCTTCATCATAAATATTCAGCTGATAATGTCGATACACTGGCGCATTATCGGCCGCCAGATTGATAATCGTGGTAATTTCTTCAGCAGAAATCCGAATATCCGCCACCACTGTGCCGCGACCCGGTGCCAAAAACTGAATGCTGGCGCCTTTATCCCAGACCAGATACTTCGGCCCCAAATGATGCATTAGCAATAACATATAAAAGGGATCAACCATCGAATACAGGCTGCCACCAAAATGCACACCGACAATATTTTGGTTCTTACGGGTCAGCGGCATTTTGACCCGAACATGATAATTATTAAAATCAATCTTATCAATTTCGATGCCTGCACCACGATAAGGGGCATAACGGTTCAGAATAAATTTTGAAACCAGAGGCAGTTTTTGAATTTTCTGGAATAGGCTCATACTGACATTCTTTTTGCGGCTGTGATTATGCATACTAGAGCAACAAAAATGCGCTGGCATTGATCAATCATGCCGATTTATAAACTAAGTGGTCAATAATAAAAACAGGATCAAAAGATGGAAACACAAGTGCAATGGGTCGATACCACGGATCAGCAGCGTCTCTGTGTCAAAACTTATGGACAACCAGAACAGCCGGCCTTGGTACTGGTTCATGGCTATCCTGATCATCAAGCGGTTTGGGAGCCAGTCACTGCTCATTTGAGTCAGGATTATTTTGTGGTGACCTATGATGTCCGTGGCGCAGGGGAGTCCAGTATTCCCAAAAAAATCTCCGATTACCGCTTGGCCCGTTTAAGTCAGGATCTGGATGAGGTGGTGAATAAGATATTGCCGAATCGAGCTTTTCATCTGGCCGCGCATGACTGGGGCTCAATTCAGTCCTGGGAATCTGTCACCAATCCACGCTTCAAAGGACGAGTTCTGTCTTATAGCACCTTGTCTGGACCATGTCTGGATCATGCCGCTTTCTGGATGCGTGAACAATTCCAGCAAAACAAAGCAAAATTCTTAAAGCAAATGAGCAAGTCCTGGTATATCGCGATGTTTCAGTTGCCCTTGGTGGCGCCATTGGCCTGGAATTTTTTCAATCCGCAGCGTTGGGCCAAGATCGTGCAGCAACTGGAAAGAGACGATGATCTGCCACTCAACCCGCATATTGTCAAAGATGGCAAATATGGGGTGAACCTGTACCGGGCCAATTTTTTACCACGTTTGACTCAACCACGGCAGCGCTTTGCCATCTGTCCGGTACAGGCGATTGTACTGAAATATGACCAGTTTGTCGGGCCAGATCTGGTCTATGAGATGTCCAAATGGGTGGATGATTTTTCGAAAATAGAACTGGCTGCCAATCACTGGGCGATCCTGAGTCAACCGGAGCAAGTGGCTCAATTGATTGATGAGTTTATTCAGCGTAAATCTGTTGTCATCACTTGATAGGCCACTCAACTACACATGACCCGGCCAGAAAAAAGTGGCGGAATTTTTATCCGCATTTTCTGATAAAATAGCCGCTTTCTCTCTATTCCGATTCATTATGTTCGCAATTCTTGCTGCTATTGGAGTCATGTTCGGACTCTCGTTGGCACGTGTACCTGTGGTTTTTGCCCTGGTCATTGGTGCTGTTACAGGTGGTTTATTGGCAGGTCTGGGCCTGCAGGGAACCTTGGACGCGTTTAACAATGGCTTGGGTGGGGGTGCCAAAATTGCCTTAGCTTACGGTATTTTAGGTGCATTTGCTTTGGCTCTGGCGCGTTCAGGTCTGCCGGATTTACTGGCTTATAAAATGATCAGCACCTTAAAAGGTGAGGCCGATTTTAAAGCGCAAAACCGGGTGAAATATCTGATCTTTTTCACAGTTGCCATTGCTGCCGTGTTCTCGCAAAACGTTATTCCCGTGCATATCGCCTTTATTCCCGTTCTTATTCCACCGCTATTGATTGTATTTAACCATTTACAGCTGGATCGCCGTTTGGTGGCCTGTTTGCTGACCTTTGGTCTGGTCGCTACTTATATGCTGATTCCAGTCGGTTTTGGTGCGATCTTCCTGAATGATATTCTGGGTCATAACATCAATACCTTTGGTAAACCATACGGATTTGAAATTAGCTATGACCAGATTCCATCTGCGATGGCAATTCCAGTATTCGGGATGTTTGTAGGCTTATTGGTGGCGATCTTTATTAGCTATCGCAAACCACGTCAATATCAAGATATTCATGTCCAGGAACAGCAAAGTATTTCTGCTGAATTGGGTGTGGCTGAGCAGGTTAAACCGCAGATTGCCAAATTTACCATCTGGATGGCAGGTCTTGCAGTTATTGCCACATTGGCGGTACAGCTTTATTCAGATTCGATGATTCTGGCCGGTCTGGTCGGTGTCGCGATCCTGAGTTGTGCCGGCATTTTCAAATGGAAAGAAGCCGATGATGTGATCATTACTGGTATGCGCATGATGGCGCTGGTTGGCTTTATCATGATTGCAGCACAAGGCTTTGCCGCGGTGATTGAAGCGACTAATCAGGTACCAACCTTGGTTGAAGCATCAGTGAACTGGATTGGTGATAGTCAGGCACTGGCCGCATTTCTGATGCTGTTGATTGGTTTGCTAATTACCCTAGGCATTGGTTCGTCTTTCTCAACCATTCCCATTCTAGCGATTATTTATGTACCGCTGTGTATCCAGTTCGGTTTTAGCCCTGCGGCGACCATTGCGATTATCGGAACTGCAGCAGCTTTGGGTGATGCCGGTTCTCCAGCTTCGGATTCAACTTTAGGCCCAACTTCTGGTCTGAATATGGATGGTCAGCATGATCATATGAAGGATAGTGTGATTCCAACCTTCATTCACTTTAATATTCCGTTAATGATTTTTGGCTGGATTGCAGCCATGGTTCTGTAAGTCAATTTCAATCTGCTCTGATATCTATTGGAGCAGATTCATCTGGATTTAAAATAAATAATAAGATGTATTTAAAATATATGTTTAAATAAAAATTAATATAAACCTGATTATTTTACTCTGAATAAAGCCATATTTATCTGATTAATATACTTGGTATTTAAAACCAACCAATTCAGTAAATTTAAAATAAATAACTTTTTAAATCAATATTTTAAATAATAATTTAAAATTAGTTTTATAATCCTTATTGCATATTATTTTCCCTCGTGTTTATTATTAATTAAGATTTATTTTCTTAATAATTATTCTTCCTGTGGGGTATTTTAAAATGTTAAAGCAAGCTGCTCTAATTGCATTAATGGGTCTTTCTGCATCTGCGATGGCAGGTCAATGGCAGGTGAAAGTTGGTGCCAGTTCTTTAGCACCATCAAGTGACACTGAAATTGCACCAGGTTTAGTCGTAGAAGCGGATCAAGAATATGGTTTTACGCCATCGGTTGAATACTTTTTTAATGACAATATCTCTGCAGAACTTTTATTAGCTACGCCATTTAATCACGACATTTCTGCTCAGGGTCTAGGGAAAATTGCCAAGATTAAGCATCTTCCACCCACAATTACCGCTAAATATAACTTTAAAAATGCAACACGTTTTACGCCATATATTGGTGTAGGTGGCACAGCTTTTATTGCTTGGGATGAAGAAGGTCTGGCTAAAGATGTGAAAGAGGAATTTGGTTTGGCAGGTCAGGTTGGCTTTAATTATCAGCCAGCCGATGCCAAAAACTGGGGAGTATTTGCTGACGTGCGCTATGCAGATTTGAGTCCTGAAGTGACTTTAGATGATGCTGATAATACTAAATTCGACTTGAATATTGATCCTTGGGTTTACACGATCGGTTATAGCTATAAGTTTTAAATTCTAGTCTTACTCAACAAAAAAGCCTCATCTTGAATGAGGCTTTTTTTCAAAATAACAACGATTTATAACTTATTGAAATTGAGCAGATCGGCAATGTTCAACTATATTAAAACGAATAAAGTAAATATTAATTGAATACGACTTAATAATTGAATAATAAGGAAGATCAGCATGAAGTTTTTAAGCCAAGGTATTGTGATCTTCTTCAGCCTGCTGGCAGGGTCTGCCTATGCGGCAAGTTTTGATTGTCAGAAAGCTGAAACCGTGACAGAGAAAGCGATTTGTGAACATCGTCTGCTCAATGATGCCGATGTCAAGATGAGTACCAGCTATCATATTTTACGCCGTATGGTGCCTATGGGAACCCGTTCGGTGATCCAGCGTGATCAGGTGAAATGGCTACAGTTCCGTGACCGCTGTCAGGAATCGGTGTCCTGTCTGAGCCAGGTCTATAATATGCGCCAGCAGCAAATAGACCTGCAATTTCAACGTATTTATAAGCTCGGGCCTTATTAAGCCTTAAACCTAAGCCTTTACAAATCCAAGTCATTTTAGATCAAGAGATCCTTTATAAAATATCTTGAGAAAAAATATACAACTGGCTATTGAAAATTTAGTAACTCACTCCATTCATATAGGCAACAGTATTGACCTGTATTTAAAATAAAAGGAGTGATTAATGAGCGAGTCTAGCGCACAAAAACATAGTTTCCAGGCTGAAGTGGCTCAGTTACTACATCTCGTGACCCATTCGCTTTATTCAAACCCTGAAATTTTCCTACGCGAATTGATCTCGAATGCCTCAGATGCATGCGACAAATTACGTTTTGAAGGGATTAACCATCCCGAATTTTATGAAAATGATCCGGATCTGCGCGTTCGTGTCAGTCTGGATGCAGACAATAAAACCATTACCATTTCAGATAACGGGATCGGCTTAAGCGAACAGGAAGCTATTGATAATTTAGGGACTATTGCCAAATCAGGCACCAAAGACTTTATGTCCAAACTGACCGGCGATCAAAAGGCTGATGCCCAGCTAATTGGCCAGTTTGGTGTCGGTTTCTATTCCGGTTTTATTGTGGCTGACAAGATCACGGTAGAGTCGCGTCGTGCTGGCACAGATGTCTCTGAAGGGGTGCGCTGGATCAGTGGCGGAACCGGTGAGTTCGAAGTTGAACAGATCACGAAACAAGGACGTGGTACCGATATTATTCTGCACTTACGTGACGATGCGCTGGATTATCTGCAAAGCTATAAAGTGAAGCAGATTATCAATAAATATTCAGACCACATCAGCCTGCCAATCCAGATGCAAAAAGAAGTCTGGCAGGAAGAAGAAGCGGCTGAAGGTGAAACATCTAAAGGTGGCCAGTATGTCAAAACCGATGAGTGGGAAGCCATTAACTCGGCCAGCGCATTATGGACTCGTAACAAGTCTGAAATCACTGAAGAGCAGTATGTCGAGTTCTACAAGAACTTAAGCCATGATTTCGCAGCGCCATTGGCCTGGGCGCATAACCGGGTTGAGGGCAGCACTGAATATACCCAGTTGTTATATATTCCAAGCAAAGCGCCACATGATATTTTCACCCGTGAATCCAAAGCGGGTATCAAACTGTATGTGAAACGTGTGTTCATTATGGATGATGCAGATAACCTGATTCCAAACTACCTGCGCTTTGTGCAAGGTGTGGTGGACAGTGCCGATCTGCCATTGAACGTCAGTCGCGAGTTATTACAAGAAAGCCGTGATGTAAAAACCATCCGTGAAGGCAATACCCGCCGTATCCTGACCATTTTGGATAATCTAGCTAAATCTGAAGATGAAAAAGATCAGGCAAACTTCAAAACCTTCTATCAGGAATTTGCTTCAGTATTGAAAGAAGGTCTGGGTGAAGATTTCAGTAACCGTGAACGTATCTTGAAACTGCTGCGTTATGCAACATCAAACAATGACGAGGTCAGCACGTCATTGGCAGACTATAAAGCACGCATGAAAGACGGCCAGAAAGCCATTTATTATGTGACTGCAGATAGTCTGAATGCTGCGAAAAATTCACCGCAACTGGAACTGTTCAAGAAAAAAGGCATTGAAGTTCTGTTGATGACTGAACGCGTGGATGAATGGGCGATGAACTTCGTGAATGAGTTCGATGGTACGCCTTTGCAAAACGTGTCTAAGGGTGCAGTTGACTTAGGTGACCTTCAGGATGCCGAAGAGAAGAAAGCCCTTGAAGAAGCCGCAGCCCAGTTTAAACCGGTGGTGGATAAGCTGACGGATTCATTAAAAGACAAAACCAAAGAAGTGCGGGTGACGACGCGTCTGGTCGATTCTCCGGCTTGTCTGGTAACTGGAGAAGGTGAGTTGTCTCCACAACTGATTCGTATGCTGAAAGATGCAGGTCAGCCTGTGCCGGATATCAAGCCGATTCTGGAAATTAACCCAGAACATCCGTTGGTGAAAAAACTGGATGGCTCGGCGCAGTTTGATGATCTGGCCAATGTGATCTTCGACCAAGCGGTGATTGCAGAAGGTGGATTACCAGAAAATCCTGCTGAATATGTCAAGCGAATTAATAGTTTGCTGCTTGCTTAAGTGCTGATGTATTGAATGAGAAAATCCCTCTTAGGAGGGATTTTTTATGTCTGCTTCATTTTTCAATTCTAGAAATGATCTGGAAAAACGATAGACAGGATAAAAAAATACCTTCGAATCATAAATCTATATTTTGGATTATTAATTAATTTTTAATTTATAATTACGATTATAAAGCAAAGAGAGAGAATGTTATGAAATTTAAGCTGATGATCAGTATGGGCGCTGTAATCCTGATGTCGATGAGCCAAGTTAGTCTAGCGGCACCTGCTGCAGAAAAAATGGTACGCACAGATCGAATCAGTTTTTATAAAGTTGCGAAAGTAGAGGCAGCAAAACTACAACGTGTGCAACATAGCGATCGTATTCGCTTCAATATGCCAGTGATGGAGCAACCCTCATTGCAGCAAAAACGTGTGCTACGCAGTGATCGTATTATCCTGAATAAAACCAGCTAATACTTACCGCGCTGATTGCCTCAGTAATATTGAAAAAAGCCCATGAATGATGGGCTTTTATTATTTTCTAGTATCAGTCAGTTTAAAACAACGCTTCTAAACGTACCAAAGCCCCGACATAGTGATCACGATCTTCGCGATGATCATTCAAATAGTTCAGGTCGGTCTGGACAAAAAACCATTCACGTAAAAAAGGTTGTCTCCACGACACATAGGGGCCCCAGCGATTAAGACGCAGATCCTTGTCATTCAGATAACCACCGGTATAAATGCCGTAACTAAAACGGTTGTCCTGAAAAAACTGATGTTGCCTAAAGGTGTAGTTGTCCCAGGTCAGATCGTCGTCTTGATCATCTGCATAAGTCAGACTAAGCTGATTGGAGAAAAAGGCCTGATTGGGACGGGCATGGATCAGCTCCAGATTGGTCCGTAAATAGTTTTCACTTTGAATGCCATAGCGATAAATCTGTTCGGCATGAAAAGAGTAGTCATTTTCTAGTGTCCAGTCCTTACTGGCTTTGACACGCAGATAAATATCATCGCCAGAACGTAGGCCCAGATCGAGATCGGTTTCGAAAGGAATGCGATCTGACCATTCAGACCAACGTAAGGCAAAAGAGCTGTTATCTTCACGGGCACGTTTAGTATCCAGACGCTTATTTCCGGAAGTGGCAGGATTTTCATTGGTAATCGCGACATTGCTGTCTAATTCATTGTCCAGACTGTCATCACCAAACACCACACTCAGCTTTTGTTCCAAGGTCGGAAGCTTGATCTTGCCGCGGATTCGGGGCTTAATCTCATAGCCTTCATATTCATCCCAGCGATTATCTAGAATGATCCGTAATGTAGCTGCAGCTGGCTGATCCGGATCGCTTTCACCAAACCAGTTATCAATTTTATGCGCAGTACGATCGGCCCATTCGCGGATGCCTTTCTGCTTTTGATCCGCCCATGAATAATTTTCTGTCTCTAGCGTGGATGGAACAATGGCTACATTTGATTGCTCCGGCAGAACCGTGGGTGTTGCATCGATCAAACGTGGAATCTGATCCAGCAAGCCTGATCGGCTTGGCTCTATATTCGTTGGACTGGCAGGAGCAGTTGTGACTGAATTGGCCCAAGACATGCTACCACTCATTCCTAAGCCCAGAGAGAGCAGTAAAATTTGAGTAATCCTGTTTATTTGCATGAGATATTTGTTGCTCTTGTATTCTTATATTCAGCTGTAGTTTTCTAAAAAAACGCCTTAAAAAGCAAGTTAAAGCTACAAAATAACAGCAATTATTCAATCATTTGAGCCTGAATTTCTCGATAAAGTTCCAGCACTTGAATCGGTTGCGGCATTGTTAAAATAATATTGTGAATATTCTGCCAATTGAGCTGTTTGTCGCGTTGCAGCAAGATGTGTGGATAGGCCAGCTCATCCTCTGCAAGAGAGATGCGTTTTTCACCATGAATCACACGGATTTTTTGATGTTCCTGTAGCAAGAGTACAGGAGTAGAAAAATCAGCAGCAGCCTCTTTAAAAGAAATAAATTTCTGCTTCTGAATAAACTGGGCGGGTATAAACGGATGGTAATCTGGCTGTGTCCAGATTGTTTCAGCCTGCTGCAAGTAAGCTGTTGAAAAAAGCTCGAGTTGCATGAAACTGGCGCTTAAAGCAGACCATGCCAGTGATTTAATCGCCGCAGCCTGGCGTTGATGATGGCTGAGCCAATGTTGAATACAATAGTGAGCCTGCAACTGACTCGGTACCCCTAAGAGCATCAGATATTTAACAAACTGGCCTTGCAGATTCAGTTGTTCAACCAAATAAACCTGACGTGCCTGCCAGTTATCTTCTGCTGCATAATACAGTGCGATATCCAGATAGATGGGATGTTCGATATTGGGACCTAATTCTAAAGCACAGAGTCGCTGGATATTGGTTTCTTCTAAGCCTAAAGGGTGTACATGAGCGTTTAGTTCGCCTAGTTGAATCTGTACAGGGAATTGAATCAATTCGGAGACTGTGATCTGTTCTTGCGGAATGGTCGTTTCAGCTTTGAGCTGAGGATCTAGTTCCTTGGGTTCAGTCAGTATCTGATTGGTTGACTCATTTGAGCGATTTAATTCTAGTGCATGTATTCTTGCCCTCGGCCGTCCCCGATGATATTTGGTTGTTTCCACAGCTTTTAAGCTGGTTTCAGCTTCGTTTAAGGATAGGGCAGGAACAATCAAGGGTGGATCCTGTTTCAGACACGAAAATTGCTGCTGTTGTTGCAAAAGCCAGATATAACAGTGTTGCAGTTCAGCCCATTGGCTGTGCAGGGCAGGAGATTGGGGAGCCGGGATCAGCCAGATTTGCCAGCCACGTTCAGGATGATGTAAAACTGCCCAGCCAGAATCCGGATGGGCAGACAATGCTTGTTCCAGCGTCAAGACTTCGGTGAAATAGCCACGAAAGCTTAGATGATAAGACGTGTTAGCAGAAAATTGGTAGGCGACAAGTTCAGGCTGAGTGCGGGCTTTAAATGCTGAAATTTGGGTTTTGAAAATAGGCTCATCACACAGATTAAAAATATCGCGTATTCTTTTTTTAGAACGGGCAATTTCATATAAAGGCAGGACTTTATGCTCCAGTTGCTGCGCCAGTCCATGTAGTTCTTTAATTAAGTGTGCTTTTTCTAAAGCATTCATTTTTTGATCTCTAGAGATGTTTCAGTGCTTTATCCAGGGTTTGTGCCAATGCGAGGTTGACCGCCAGCTCGACCAGTCTGTATTCAGCAGAATTCGAGTCTGTATAGCTTTCTGCCATTTCAATTAAATAATCAATAGAAACTGACTGAGGCGGAATTTTGCCCTGTACCAATGCCTGAAGTTCATGCATAAAAAATTTTCTTATCATTAATCTATTTATATTGCTGCAATTATAAGCAGAGATCACATAAAATAGTGATCTATTTTGAGTATTTTATAAACAAATTTTTTAATTAAAAGTGATAAAAATCAATAGAAAAAATGAGAGTAGGAAATAGTCGATATTTTTTTTAGAGTCGTGTATCTTTCACACGGAATGTGGTCAATGTGATCAAAAAAAACAGGCTGAATCAATCAGCCTGTTTTAATGAAAAATAGCTTTGCATTAAGCTGTTTTTTCAGTTGCTACAGTCGCAGCATCTGCATTTACTGTTTCAGCAGGTGCTTTAGTTGCTGGAAAGTCTGGCAGATGAACCACTTGCGCCATTTGTGCAGACGCTTGAACAGAAAAAGCCATAACGGTTGCTGCGAAAGCAAATTTAAGAGCATTCATAGGATGACCTTTAATATCAGAGTGTTCAATGACTTGAACAGAGGAGAATATTTAAACTTAATTCGGGTGAAATAATAGCAAATAAGACTTAATAGAAAATGATAGATTCGGCAAATTTAGGCAGTAAATTTTAGATAAATTACTCTATAAAACAATAAATTAGTATATTTGCTCTAGTTTGATTTGTGTGGTTTTACAGGGCTTTATACTTTATTTTAGCGATGAGAATCTGGACTTGATCAAGTGCCAAAACAAGCGGCGATGTGTTTTTGATCTGCCAATTTAAGACTGAATTTCGAGCTTTGTTAAATCCATGTAAGTTTTTGCTATCGCTTGTTTACGGGCTGCTGCAATCTTCTAAGAATGGACTAAGATGGAATTCCATTCATTTTCATCCTGAGAGTTTTATTATGGCAATTGCAAAAGTGGTAGAAGTCAATTCAAGCAGCAATAAAAGCTTTGAAGATGCGATTCAAACGGGCATTCAAAAAGTCACAGAAACGGTCAAAAATGTACAAGGTGCTTGGATCAATGAACAGAAGGTTGTCATTAAAGAAAATAAAATCACGGAATATCGTGTCAATTTAAAAATTAGTTTTCTGGTTGATTAAGCGAATGCCATTCAATAACAAATAAAAAACCCCATTTGAAATGGGGTTTTTTATTGAACGTTATTTTATTTAGCTTGGTCTGGCGTGTCACACATTTCTGTTGAGCACTGTGCTGCCTGACTGTTAGTTGACGTATCGAGCGCTTTTTCAAATACTTGCAAGAAAACTTCCTTAGGCTGGGCACCCGCCAAAGCAATGCGCTGATCAAAGACAAAGAAAGGGACGCCTGTGACCTTAAGCTGGTCATGTGCCACTTCCTGATCGAATTTGACAAAGTCGGCATATTCTTCCGAATCCAACAGGTCATCGACTTCGACCGGATTCAGACCGATACGTGCTGCGACATCTTCCAGTGTTTCACGCTCTCCAATCGCCAGACCTTGGGTCATATAGCTATAGAAGAATGCTTCCTGTGCTTCATTGCCCAGACCTTTGCTTTGCGCCAGGTGAATCAAGCGATGCGCATTAAAGGTATTGCCTGAATTGGCACCTTCCCAGTTAAATTCAATGCCTTCGGCTTTGGCCATCTCAGCAATATTGCGCTGCATCTCTTCGACTTCTACCACGGTGCGGCCATATTTTTGCGCCAGACGCTCAGAGTTAGACACTTCCTGACGTACCGGTGCTTCAGGGTCGAGCTGGAAACTGTGCCAATGCACTTCTAGCTCAATACCTGCTTCTTGTGCAGCAGCTTCTAAACGTTTTTTACCAATATAGCAGAAGGGGCAAACCACATCTGACCAGATATCTACGCGCATGTCATGTCTCTAATTTTGCTCTTGTGTTCAAGTATGAGGGTGAAGAATCAGAATTTAAAGTCCTTGAGCATCAGAAGTGTATTTCTACAGCAGATCGGCAGGATAAATAAAAGAAGAAAGAGCAGGCGATAGCCAGGTGGCTTTCTTAATATAATCAGGTTCTGACTATTCAAAAAAAATATAAAAATGCCATAAAAAAACGCCCCGTAGGGCGTTTTTTGAATGCAGTCGATTATGCAGTTTTTACTGCAGCTTCAACAGCAAGCATGTGACCATTTTCTTCGAAGTTTGAGTGCCAAGAAAGCGCCTCACGAAGAAGATGAGGCGTATGGCCCCCTTTTGCACATGCACGGTCAAAGTAATCATTCAACGCATCGCGGTACATTGGGTGCGCACAGTTATCAATCACTGCACGTGCACGCTCACGCGGTGCCAAACCACGAAGATCCGCAAGACCTTGTTCAGTTACCAGGATATCAACATCATGTTCTGCATGGTCGATATGTGAAGCAAACGGCACTACAGAAGAGATGTCGCCACCTTTCGCGATTGATTTGGTTACGAAGATCGCTAAGTGGGCATTACGTGCGAAGTCACCTGAACCACCAATACCGTTCATCATTTTGGTACCACATACATGAGTTGAGTTCACGTTACCGTAAATATCAAACTCAAGTGCAGTGTTGATGCCGATAATACCTAAACGGCGTACCAGTTCAGGATGGTTTGAAATTTCCTGTGGACGTAATACCAGTTTGTCTTTGTATTGCTCAAGGTTGTTAAATACTTTCTCGCCGTATTTTGCAGAAAGTGTAATAGACGAGCCTGAAGCAAACTTCATTTTACCGGCATCGATCAATTCAAACGTACAGTCTTGCAGAACTTCTGAGTACATGATCAGGTCTTCGAAGTTTGAATCTTTCAGACCGGTCAATACCGCATTTGCGATTGAACCAATCCCTGCCTGAAGAGGCCCCAGGTTTTTCGGTAAACGCTCTTCAGCCACTTCTTTTTCAAAGAAAGCGATTAAATGGTTGGCAATACTTTGAGTTTCATCATCTGGTGCGGTTACAGTAGATGGAGAGTCGTGCAATTCGCTGTTAAATACGATACCAACAATTTTAGATGGATCGATATTGATCGCATGCGTACCAATACGCTCATCAACTTGAGTCAATGGAATCGCTTGACGCGTTGGACGATACGTCGGGATGTAGATATCGTGCAAGCCTTCAAATGCCGGGCTTAAATTCGTATTGATTTCTACAATCACTTTTTCAGCAAAAATCGCAAAGCTTGCAGAGTTACCAACAGATGTTGTTGGAATGATGCCGCCATCTTCAGTAATTGCTACGGCTTCGATGATCGCAACGTCTGGTTTTTTCAACTGCAGGTTACGCATTTGCTCAACAGTTTCAGACAAGTGCTGGTCAATGAACATCACTTCGCCGTTGTTGATCGCTTTACGTAAAGTATTGTCTACCTGGAACGGTAAACGACGTGCCAATACACCAGCTTCAGTCAGTTGTTTGTCTAGATCGTTCCCTAGTGATGCACCAGTAATTAACGTGATCTTTAATGGATTTGCTTTTGCCTGTTGAACCAAAGCTAAAGGAACCGCCTTCGCTTCACCAGCGCGAGTAAAGCCACTCATACCCACAGTCATGCCATCTTGGATGAATTCAGCCGCTTGTTCAGGGCTGATGACTTTGTTGTGTAGGGAGGCTAAACGGATACGATCTAAAGACATTTTAACTCTCATTAATTCTTAAACTATGATACGGATTGTACCGCTCAAAAAATGTATTGTGCATAGGTGTTAGGCTAAGGTCTAATTTTTTAGCTAAATGTAGGTATAATAAAAAATGATGATTTTTAAATGATTGAATTCGTGAACTATAAAATGAATTGTATAGAAAAACTAAAAAGTCATTTGTTGAATTAATGATCACTTATTAAAAGTGATCAGTCAAAGTTTGGCGAATTTTATCGAGTGTAGTGGCTGGGGGAAGTGTCTCTGGGTTCTCTTGATTCACGGGTAGTGAAATGATAGCTTCAAGCCCACCTTCAGGACGATTATGGATACGCAATTGACCATGGTGAATATCGACAATCCGTTTCACAATGGCCAGTCCCAAGCCGCTGCCTTGTACCGTTCTTGCCGAATTGCCCCGAACAAAAGGCTGCATCAAGGCTTCGATCTGATCTTCCGGGATGCCTTCGCCATGGTCTGCCACACAAATCAACAGTTGATCTTCTTCAACATGGGCAGAAAGCTCAATTGGTTCGGAACCATAACGTTTCGAGTTATTGATCAGATTACCAATCAGTCTTTTCAGCGACATGCTGCGCGCCTGAATGGTCGGTATTTCTTGCGGAGTGAAACGGATATCTAGCGGTTTAAACTGCTTGACCAGTTCCTGTAGCAGTACATTGACATTGGTGTCCTGCGGTTCTTCATCGGAACCGTCGCGCATATAGGAAATGAACTGATCCAGAATCGCGTCCATATCTTCGACATCATAAATCAGACCTTCTTTGAGAAAGTCTTCATCTGGCATCATTTCGGCACTGAGGCGGATCCGGGTTAAGGGCGTGCGCAAGTCATGTGAAATTCCGGCCAGCATAATTCGGCGTTCCCGCTCGGTCTGATCCAGCGTATAAATCATCTGATTAAAGGCATGATTCACTTGACGGATTTCCAGTGGACCATGATTGGTATCCAGATAGGGCGCCGAACCGATTCGGCTATAACTGTTGGCGGCGTTCTGCAAACGGCGTAAAGGACGGTTGAGCTGACGCACCAAGGTCAAAATAATGATGCCGACAATAATCGGCGTGCCAAGCAACCAGCCCAAAATCAGTTCATTGCTATAGTTGGCATAGGTCTTTAAAGGTTCCTGTACCCAGTGGCCATTCATTTCAGGGGTCTGGATCCAGATACGTGGACTCGGCTTAAACTGGAAATAGACCGTGGCTTGTTCGATGCGTAATTCTTTGGCCAGTTTGGTTTCGATCTGCCGGGTAAAAAACTCTGCAATCAGCTTTTCTCGAACCGTGGGATATTCTGCCGGATTGGTGACATATTCAATGCCGACCCGATTTCTTAACCAGTCATCGATATCGACTTCCTGCTGTTTATGATACAGGCGCAGATCGGGATTGTTGAGAATTTCCAGTTCCATGGCCAGATAACGCGCATGTTGTTGGATTTCAGGTAAAAACAGGGTACGCCAAAAGAACCACAAGGACATGAATAGGCTGAAACAGACCACAAAAACCACCAGTACCGTGGTACGCATGGCAGCAGAACGCGGCTTGATCTTGTCGAGAAAGCGTTCCCAGCGGGTACGCTTTTTTTCCGAGTAGCTGACAAAATCGGTAAATTTTTGTGGATCGATGGGGTCGAGTTTCACACCAGCTCCTTGTAGGCATTTTCCAAATTGAGCAGTAATAATAATTTGTAATGGAATCTTACTGCTTGAACCTTCGATGAAAGGAGCTTGTTGTGTTACTTTTTTTGAAAAAATGAGTAACACTGTTACGCAAGTAAAAACTTTTCCATTCGCTGAACTCGCGCCTTTGTATACGAGCCTTTAAAGAAGGGGAAGCTCAAACAGCAGCGAATGGCTTTTAGGGACAATAGATTGGGGTAATCTTTATCCTATAAGTTTTCCTTTATTCAGCACCATCTGGAACAAAGACATAACCCACACCCCATACAGTCTGGATATAACGTGCACGCGCTGGGTTTTCTTCCACTAAACGGCGTAAACGTGACACCTGAACATCAATTGAACGTTCCATGGCACCCCATTCACGGCCACGCGCCAGATTCATCAGCTTGTCGCGGGTTAATGGTTCGCGTGGATGTTGAACCAGTGCTTTCAGTACCGCAAACTCACCAGTAGTGAGCGTTACCACTTGGCCTTCACGGGTCAGAGTGCGGGTAGAGAGATCTAGCGACCATGGGCCAAAAGAAACCACTTCCATCTGTTGGCTTGGTGCACCCGGCACTTCACGTACCTGACGGCGCAATACCGCACGAATACGTGCCAGCAGCTCATTCGGGTTAAACGGTTTAGGCAAGTAATCATCGGCACCTGCTTCTAAACCGGCAATACGATCCGAGTCGCTACCACGAGCGGTGAGCATAATGATAGGCGTATCGATATTGGATTGGCGTAAACGACGACAGATACTCAAGCCATCTTCGACCGGAAGCATAAAGTCGAGCACGATCAGAGAAAACAGTTCCCGCTGTAAAAGTCGATCCATCTGCGTGGCATCATGTGCAGTTTTAACCACAAAGCCTTTATCTTCGAGAAAACGCTGTAATAAGGTACGCAGACGAACATCATCATCAACCACCAGGATCCGTTCGACCCGGTCCGTTTCGGTATGTACGGCATCGGCTTTTTCAGCAGGTACAACTAAACTCATGAGATGCTCCTTTATTCTTTATTGTCGTCATAAACAAAAATCAAATAGGCTTTGAGTATACGATTCATTGATATTAATTGACTATGCTCTAAAGCACCAAATATTGCAGTTAAAATCAAGACATAGATACTAAATATATACATCTAAATGAGCAAAAAATACGATTTTAAGCTGGATAAAAAGCAAAGTTCATACAAACTTTATCGGGAAAAGCTGAAAACTGTGGCACTTCATAATATAAAGATGAGGTAAATTAATAAAAACAATGGTGGATTTTATAGACCCGGTCTTTATAATCATGCCATTTAGTACTTATCCTTGTGGGATCAAACACGATGACTGACTTAGTTCAGCAGTTGGCAAAAGAACTTGCCGTACGTCCAAATCAAGTTGAGGCTGCCATCAAGCTTATTGATGAAGGTGCCAGTGTTCCTTTTATTGCACGTTACCGTAAAGAAGTAACGCAAGGCTTAGACGATACGCAACTACGTCAACTCGATACGCGTTTATCATACTTGCGTGATTTGTATGAGCGTCGTGAAAAGGTGATTGAATCACTCAAAGAACAAGATAAATTATCTGATGATTTATTGGCGCGTGTGAATGCCGCTGAAACCAAAAATGCATTAGAAGAAATTTACGCGCCGTACCGTCCAAAACGTACCAGTAAATCATTCAAGGCCAAAGAAGCCGGTCTAGGCCCGATTGCCGAAAAAATCTTTAATGAAGCCGTTGATCCAGCTGAAGCTTTGGTGGGTTTTAGCCATGAAGATTACCCAGATACTGAAAGCCAGCTTGATGCGATCCAGCACATCCTGATTGATGACTGGGCGCAAAATATCGCGCTGACCACTGAACTTAAAGCGACATTTGCAAAAACTGCCGTGCTGAAAAGTTTGGTTGCCAGTGATGAGAAAAAAGAAGTCGGTAAAAAATTCCGTGATTATTTCGATTTCTCTGAAAACTTGAATAAAGTGCCTTCACACCGTTTATTGGCGATGCTGCGTGGCCGTCAAGAAAATGTTTTAGGCCTGAAAGTGGATGGCGAAGATGATGCCCCGTTGGCGCGTATTGAAACTGAATACAATCTTGAAACTATTCAGCCACAAGCGCGTCAGGATTTCTTGAAGCAAACTGCAAAACTATTTTGGCTCGGTAAAGTTCGTCCAACGATCGAACATTCATTGCTGACTGAAAAACGTCTGGCTGCTGAAACAGAAGCGATGAACGTCTTTGCTGAAAACCTGCGTCATTTACTGCTTTCTGCACCTGCAGGCGCACGTACCACTTTGGGCGTGGACCCGGGTATCCGTACCGGTGTGAAACTGGCGGTAGTGAACGAGTCTGGTGATGTTCTTGCACACAGCACGATTTATCCATTTGCACCAAAAGACGATAAAGAAGGTTCACTGGCCGAGCTGGCGCGTTTATGCCGCGAGTTCAATATTGACCTGATCGCGATTGGTAATGGTACTGCAAGCCGTGAAACTGAAGCTTTAGTTGCTGAAATGATGGCTGCGAACAGTGATCTGAAAATGACGCGTGTTTCTGTATCTGAAGCAGGTGCATCGGTGTATTCAGCATCTGAACTAGCTTCACAGGAACTGCCTGAACTAGATGTATCTATTCGTGGTGCGGTATCGATTGCACGCCGTTTACAAGATCCACTAGCAGAACTGGTGAAAATCGATCCGAAATCGATTGGTGTGGGTCAGTATCAACATGACGTGAACCAGACCGGTCTGGCGAAAACCCTTGAAGCGGTCGTTGAAGACTGTGTGAACTCAGTGGGTGTGGATGTAAATACTGCATCAGCAGCAATTCTGGGTTATATCGCGGGTCTGAATAAATCGATCGCACAGCAAATTGTGGAATTCCGTAAGGAAAATGGTCGTTTTGACAATCGTCAGTCTTTGAAAAAAGTACCACGTTTAGGCGAGCGTACTTTTGAGCAGGCTGCGGGCTTCTTGCGTATTCAAGATGGTACAGAACCACTGGATGCGTCTGCAGTTCACCCTGAGTCATATGCTTTGGTGAGCAAAATTGTTGAAGCAAAAGCAACGACTGTAAAAGACATCATTGGCAATACTGAAATCATTCGCCAAGTGAATGCAGAAGAATTTGCAGACGAGAAATTTGGTCTGCCGACGATTCAAGACGTATTGGCTGAACTGGAAAAACCGGGCCGTGACCCGCGTCCAGAATTCCGCACTGCTAAATTCCGTGATGACATTACTGAAGTTGCGCAATTGTCTGAAGGCATGCAACTGGAAGGTGTAGTCACTAACGTGACTAACTTCGGTGCATTTGTCGATGTGGGCGTGCATCAAGATGGTTTGGTGCATATTTCTGAACTTGCCAATGAATTCGTCGCTGATCCGCATAAAGTGGTGAAACCGGGTCAAATCGTACAAGTCCGTGTTTTGAATGTGGATGCTGAACGTAACCGCGTGAATCTGTCGATGCGTCCTGAAGGTTCTGAAGCGCCGGCGAAAGCACCACGTCAGCCACGTCGCGAGAACAATGAGCCACGTGGTGAACGTAAGCCTCAGGGTAAACGTCCACAGCAAGGACGTCCGCAAGGTGATCGCCCTCAGGGTAAGAAACCTCAAGCGGCTAAACCACAAGAGCAAAAAATTGGTGGTTTGGGTGCATTGCTATTGCAAGCAGGGATTAAAGGTTCTAAATAATTTTCAGATATCTTTAATTTAAAAAAACCTCCCAATTGGGAGGTTTTTTTATTGGATCATTATGAGTTAATCATCGGCACAATCCAGCTGGTGATAATCAGCAAAATACCGAGATGCCCCAATTTTCGTGTCACATAGACCAGTTTAGATGGTGGCTGTTCCAGTCTTTTTGCATATTCTTCCATGCTAATGCCGGGCTTGCCTTTACTGGTAAATAAAAACACCGCCAGGTCGATACAGATCAGAATCGTACCGATATCAGCGACCAGTTCCATCAGGACAAAATCCTGGCGATACAGCGACATGCTGACGCTATAAATCAGATAAATGGCGAAGGCCAGACACAGGTATTGCAGGACAACTAAAAACTTCTGCATAAATCTCAACAGTTCACAAAATTAAAGCAATTATACAAATAATCGGGCAGCTGCTGCCAATTACAAGGCTTGCATCACCTCAGCAAAATTCTGCTTCTCGACCAGTTCCAGAAATTCATCGCCCAGACGCTGACTTTCCGCAATACATTGCTTCCACAGCTGAATCCGTTGGGTTTGATCCAAACCTTTTAAGTTAAAGTCTTTACGATCAGGCAAACGACCCAAAGGCAAACTTTGCAGATATTGCTGCGATGGAGAAAGCAGCAAAGTTCGTGCCTGATTTTCTGGATTTGAGGTACGTTTAAATAACTTGTCGAACCAGCCGGGGGTAATGCTATCGGTAAAATGTGGATACAGCACAATGCCTTTGCTCTGAAAGGGCAGGTCAATGTGATAATCAATCAGGCCACCATCGCGATAATAACCCTGCGGTGCATCCGGAATATTGTTCACCGCTGCCATTACCCCGGGAATAGAGGCTGAAGCCATCAGCCAAGACAACACACTCTGTTCGGTCAGTGCATGATAATGCGTGGTAAATCCATCTTCAGCGATTTTAAACTGTTCACCGATATTGGGCTGGCTGATCACACGTTGCATGAAATAACGGCTGTGCCGGCGCGCGACTGCGGTCGTTCCAAGAATTCCAGCCACAGAAGCCAGCAACGGCAATGCCTTGTCACTCTGGAAAATGTGTTGGGCTTTAATTGAGATGACTGCGAGATGATAATCTGGATGATTGACCAGATCGTTTTCTTTGCCTTGTACCAGATTCAGCAGCATGCCACGGCAGATGTCGCTGACATCCTGACGGGTCATTTTTTTATGAAAATAGAGGTTGGTATAGAGTTCAGCTAAGCGTTCGGTTCCCTGTCGAGCACCATGTGCAGCCATACTGGCAAAGCGCCAGCTGCCAATCGAAGAACCCACCAAAGTTCTACGGTGAGGTGCACGTGGAAAAAACTCACCAAAAATCGCCTGATCCAGTCCCTGGATACCGATACCTTTGGGGCCACCTGCAGCACCAGGTACAATATCGACTTGTTCGGGTTGCAAACCTTGTTGCAGAATCAGCTCACGTGCCAGATGGCCGGCACGAATCGTCAGAGCAGGCGCACGTTTTTGTAAAATCTGTACCATGGTTGAACCTATACTAGCCAAATGTGTGCTTATTTTAAGCGATAGGTCTTAGGACCCAATGGCAAGATATGTCCTAAGGTGACTTTGGAGTCATGCGATGCCCAGAAAATAAAAAACCTGAACAGTGTCAGGTTTTTTTAAAAGCTCATTTAGTTATTTCGCAATCCGCCAGACGGCCAGTACACTCGCCAGTACAATCAGAATCACCGACACAAACCACGGTGAAATAATCGCAATTGCCAGCAGAATGGCCATGACGCTGCCAAACATCCAGCTACGCTTCTGTTGATGTTCCATTTGCAGGCGCATGCTTTGTAATTCATTGAGCTGTTTGGCATGCCAGGCCGACTGATTTTTTAAACCGTTTAAGCTGTCGATCATCAGGGTCGGTAAATCCTGTGCCCCTAAAAGCAGATCCGGAATTTTCTGTCCCAGTTCTTTCAGGTTCTTTTGCGGATTCATCTGGGCCTTGATCCAGTCCGTTAGGATCGGTTTGGCCAGACTCCAGATATCCAGTTCAGGATACAGGTCGGTTCCCAAACCTTCGACATGCACCAAAGTTTTTAGCAGTAGCATCAATTGAGGGGGAATTTCCAGATGGAAACGACGCGCGATATCCATGACTTCAATCAGAATGCCGGCAAAGTCCAGTTCATGCATCGGTTTTGAGACCATTGGCCCCACACTGCGGCGCATTTCACGAGCCAACGCATCCTGATCAGTTCCCGGTGGAATCCAGCCGGCCTGATGCACCACCTGAATCAGCTGCATAAAGTCGCTGTTCATGACCGCCAGTAGCATGCGTGCTACGGTCATCTGGTCATGCTTGGACAGCTCGCCCATAATCGCGCAGTCCAGCGCAATAAAACGCGGATTCGCCGGATTGATGGTTTCTACAAAGACGTTGCCCGGATGCATATCGGCATGGAAAAAATTATCGCGGAACACTTGAGTAAAGAAGATGGTCAGGCCTTTACGCGCCAGATCGGCACGATCCATGCCCAACCGGTCAAAGGTCGCGATATCTGAAATTGGTACCCCGGTAATACGCTCGGCCACCAGCACGTCTTTGCTGTCCATGTAAATTTCCGGCACATACATCATGCTCGAGCCGGTAAAATGATGGCGCATGCGGCGGGTATTGTCTGCTTCCAGCGTCAGGTCCAGTTCATTCAGAATGATCTGTCGATAATCCTGAATGATTTCCGACAGGTGCAATGCGCGGGCAGCTTCCAGACGTTTTTCCAGAAATTGACCGAGCCATTCCAGAATTTCAAAATCCTGCAAAATCTGCTGGCGAATATTCGGGCGGGTGACTTTAACCACCACTTCACGGCCATCATGCAGGGCAGCCGTATGCACCTGAGCAATCGAAGCTGCAGCCAGTGGCTGGGTATCGAAACGCGCGAATAGGGTATTTACATCAGCTTTCAGGGATTCCTGAATGCGCATCTTGGCCACGTCATTATCAAATGGCTTGACCCGGTCTTGCAGTAACACCAGTTGCTGTAAAACTTCAGGTGGAATCAGGTCACGGCGGGTCGAGAGCAGTTGACCGAGCTTGATCGCCAACGGCCCCATTTCTTCTAAAGCCAGTTTCAGCTTGAGCGGATTTTTACGTTCACGACTGGACCAGGCAGCCGGATGCATCCGGATGAGGGACAGTACATGCCGGGATTTTTCTGGTAATTCTTCCGCAGGAAACAACGTGTCGAGTCGATAGTGCGCGGCGATGCGCCAAAGTTCGAGTAAACGTGAAACATGCGGAATCATAAAGCTGTGTACCTAGTCTTGAGTAGAATTGTTTGAGGCATCGATTTGAGCCTGAAGTTGCTGGATTTTTGCTTCAACCCGATCTAAATTTTGATTCAGGATACGGGTGTCCTGATTCAGGTCATCCATTTGCCAGCGAGGGGCAAACAGACCGCTGTCTTCTTTTAAGGCATCTTCGGCAAAGAATAATTGACTTTGCAGGGTGCGTTTTAGCTGCTTGGGTAGCAGTTGCAATTTACCAATTTCATGCGCCAGTGTCGGGCCAATCCAAGGACTTAAATGCGCCGCCAGATCCAGTTCCGCCTGTTGCATGATGCGCTGGATTTCCTGCAATAACTTGTAGTCGCCTTGTAGGGGAATATTACCGACTTCATCGGAAAGCAGCAGCTTGAGTAATTCCACCACATTGCTGACCTGCAAGGTTGCTGTCGCTTCGGTGATTGTCGCGGAACTTGCGTCAAATGGACGTTGTTCAAAGACCGAAGGTGTTTCGGTATGACCGGTTGCCGTTGGTTCCAGACGAACTTTGCCTTCATCAAAAAACACATCAACCGAAAGCTGCGGCGAGGCGATCACCACCCGCAGCATTTTGCCGGACAGGGCATTCAGCTGGATGCGGGTAATGGCATCCAGATCAATCACATGATGAATCACGCGTTCAACAGCACCAAGTGCCAAAATTGACCACATAGGCAAGGAACCTTAAAGTTTGAAACCGCGGTGAACCGCAACAATCCCGCCAGTCAGGTTGTGATAGTCACAATTCTGGAAGCCGGCATTTTCCATCATGCCTTTCAGGGTGCGCTGATCTGGATGCATACGGATCGATTCAGCTAGGTATTTATAGCTTTCTGCATCATTGGCAATGATTTTTCCCATGATTGGCAATGCCGTGAACGAATACAGGTCATACAGTTTAGAGAATGGTTCAAACACTGGTTTAGAGAATTCCAGAACCAGTAAACGGCCACCTGGCTTAAGGACACGGTACATCGCAGCCAGTGCCGCATCTTTATCGGTGACGTTACGCAGACCGAAAGAAATCGTTAAAAGATCGAAGCTGTTGTCTGCAAATGGTTCTAAGGTTTCGGCATTGGCCAGAACGAAATCGACATTGGTACAGCCCGTATCAATCAGACGGTCACGACCGACATTCAGCATGGATTCGTTAATATCAGACAGTACCACATGACCCGTCGGGCCCACTTCGCGGCTAAAGACTTTAGCCAAGTCGCCAGTACCACCCGCGATATCCAGCACATGCTGGCCACGGCGTACACCTGACATATTGATTGCAAAACGCTTCCACAGGCGATGAATACCAAAAGACATCAGATCATTCATGATGTCGTATTTGCTCGCCACCGAGTGGAACACTTCTGCGACTTTCTGGGCTTTTTCTTCGCTGTTGACAGTTTGATAGCCAAAGTGCGTGGTTGAGCCGACGTTGCCTGTATTGGCACCGCGTGGCAGATTGTATTTAGGCACAGTACCCGTCACAGGCGTATCAGTCAGACGTTGTTCTAAAGATTGTTGCTGACCTTGCGGGGTGCCTTGTGGAAGGGGTTCAGTTAAGAATGGGCTCACTTTGTCTGTCTGTTGTGCCGACTCGGGGGTAGGGGTAGGCGTTGTATTTTCATTCGACATTGGAGTCACTCCTAACATATCAATCGGGTTAATCTTGCATTGTCTGCATCATGACAGATTCTAAAGGCTTATTCAGCAATCATGATGCAATTGTTATGAATAATATACAGAAAAATTCACGCTTGGCAGAAATACTCATCGGGTATTTACTGAAATGGTAGCGGATCGCCAGAATGTACTTTCTCGATAATCTGGCGTTCGGTTGCCGTGAACGCGCGTACAAATTTTTCTGCCGATTTGAGTGGCTTCATGGCCAGAAAACCATCCTGCATAAATTCATACATCACCTGAAAGTTATATTTATTCGCCGCGCCCTTACACATTTTAAAGGCCGTATAGACCACAAATGAACGCATATATTTATCCAGACTCATACCGAGCTGATCCAGTAGGGCTAACTGTTTCAGGCGTGCTTCACCCTGATCCAGTTTCAAATAGGTCAGGCGCATCATCTCGTCAGTCAGCGGTTCATGTGGATGATAATCCTGTAATAACTGAATCGCGACCTGTTCATCCAGCTGTACCGCCAGAATAGCCAACTCTACGCCTGAGGTGCCGGTTTTAATGGCATTTTCCGGAATAACTTTTTCTGCTTTATGCGCATATTTCATCAGCCGGGCAATCTGTTCCGCCAGCGCATCAAAGTCAGCGCCGCCGTAGAGACGGTTCAGGAAATATTCGGACATCAACAGGTTTTGTTTTTCAGCAAAATGGGCGCGATGGGTGCGCTGCATGCGGACTTTCTGCCAGGCTTGCACATCCTCTAAACGGCTTAGAATGTCAGACCGGGTGTGATAAGCCAGTTGATAATAATGCGCTAACAGATCATCGAGTACGGCAAGTTTGGACATGAGGCTTCAATTATGATTGGAGGATGCAAGAATCTTAGAGGCTGCCGGACAATCCTGCTATGACAAATTGAACAGAGATCGGGCATTTGTATGTCAATCTGTTGTTTAAATAGCCAATTTAATCGTGTGAAAAACGTTGCCAGAGCTATTTTTGCGCTGAAACTCCTCGCTATACTGCAGACAGAATAAAAGATCAGGGTTGAAGATGCGTATGGAACAACCACAATTTCAGTTAATGGATGAAGATCAGCTGTCTGTCGAGCTGATTGATGCCCAATATAATTTAAAAAAGACCCGGGGCCAGAAAAATGCCAAAAGTCTGGTGATTCTGGTGAATGGCATTGAGCTGGCCGGCAAGGGTGAAGCGGTTAAACAGTTACGTGAATGGGTCGATCCGCGCTATTTGCGTGTGAAAGCCGATAAGCCTCAGCTAGCCGGCCCGAAGCAGACCTTGTGGCAACCTTATGCACGTTTTATTCCTGCCGAAGGCCAGATCATGGTGCTGTTTGGTAACTGGTACAGTGATCTGCTTGGCAGTGCCATGCAAGCTGAAAGCCCGCTGAGTGATGCACAGTTTGATGAATATCTGCAAGAGATGCAGGCCTTTGAACAGGACCTGAAAAATAACCATGTGGATGTGATCAAGGTCTGGTTTGACCTGTCCTGGAAAGTCTTGCAAAAACGTCTGGATGCCATGGATCCGAGTGAAACTCACTGGCATCAACTGCATGGTCTGGACTGGCGCAATCGCAAAGAATATGACACCTTGCAGCGCCTGCGTCAGCGCTTTACCGAGGACTGGTTCATTATTGATGGCGAAGATGAGCAGCAGCGCGACCAGCAATTTGCCCAGTATATCCTGAGTGCCTTGAAACATTGTCCGGATCATCCCGCCAGAGCCAAGGGAAGATGGAAACAGGCCAAGATTCCCGAGCAGTTAAAACATCCTTCCAAGACTCAAGCCCAGCCAGAAGATTACAAACCGGAACTAAAAAAATTAACCGCGAAGGTCGCCAAAGCCATGCGTTCCGATTCGCGTAATGTGGTAATTCTGTTTGAGGGCATGGATGCTGCTGGCAAGGGCGGCGCGATCAAGCGGATTGTCAAAAAACTCGATCCACGTGAATATGAAATTCATACCATTGCCGCACCAGAAAAATATGAGCTGAGCCGTCCTTATTTATGGCGCTTCTGGACCAAGCTGCAAACCGATGATGATATCTGCATTTTTGACCGTTCCTGGTATGGTCGGGTATTGGTAGAACGGGTAGAAGGGTTTTCTAGTCCGGTAGAATGGCAGCGTGCTTATGATGAAATTAACCGTTTTGAACAGAGCCTGGTCAAGCATCAAACGGTGATTGTGAAAATCTGGCTGGCAATCTCTAAAGAGGAACAGGCAGCGCGTTTTAAGGCGCGTGAAGATACACCGCATAAGCGTTTTAAAATTACTGAAGAAGACTGGCGTAACCGGGAACGCTGGGACGATTATCTGAAAGCGGCAGCCGATATGTTTGAACATACCTCGACCGAGGAAGCGCCCTGGCATATTATTGCGACCGATGATAAGAATACCGCACGGGTCGAGGTGTTAAAGGCTATTTTAAAACAGCTTCAGGCAGAATAGTCTACCTGAAGTAGAGGATTTTAAAAAGTTTAAAAATATTCAGCTTAAATAGTATTAACCTTGGGCGACCTGTTTTTGCTGGATACTTTTAGCAGTGCGATAGCAGTCTTGCACATGAGCATCGGCAATTTTTTTCATGACAAAATAACCCAGACTTGCGGCCACCAGCTGACCACCTAGTGGAATGAATTTTGTGACTTGCTTTATCAGCACTTTCGCTGCAACATTGTTCAAAGATTTTTTAACTGCCGTGCGTGCGACCACCAGGCCGGAAAATTCTACGCCACGTTTACGCAGCTCCTGCCAGTGAATCTGACGGGTTTTCGGGTCATAAACACTGATCTGATCAGGGGCCAAGCCGAAGCGGGCATTGATCTCGGGAATCAATTGCGACAAGATGCCGACATCAATGACCACGTCCATAAAAGGTACCGGAATCACGGCGGCACCAGCAGAATAGTAGGCGCGTTTTTTGGTGAGTTCCAGGCATTCGTCGCGGATTTGTTCTAAATCTAGGCTCGGATCGAGACGTTCAGGAATTTTATCTAATTTCATGGGCACTACCTAAGCTCTATGTTGTTTTTTTCTATTCAAGCATCTTTAAGATGCTTTTTTCAAAGAAATTTTTTGACTGAAGTGTGGTTTTAAAGTGTCATAGAGCGCTCGGGATGTATAGTAAATAATCTTTATCGTTTTGTAGTAAAAACCACATTCAGCAGTTCAGGGGAACCAATGGCCATTCATGTTATTCAGAGTCAACGTATTGATGTGCTTTTGGATAGTATGCTGCGTATTGTCAACCAAACTGCCCGGAATCCATTTGAGGTGTTACAAACCCGGCACTTTATTGTGCCATCTCCGGCAGTAGAAACTTGGCTGACCCAGAAAATTGCCGAGAAAAAAGGCATTAGTGCCAATACCCAGTTTCATCACCGGATTCGCGCCTTTCAATGGACTTCTTATCAGTGGGTATTGAATGCGCCTAAAGAAGTGGAACAGGTGCGTGAAGCCAATATTCCGCGCATTATCATCAAATGGCGCGTGTTTCAGGCGCTGCGAAAATGCATTCTGCCTGAACAGATTCCTTTAGATGTCGATCATCCACTGTATTCCATTGTGAAGCGGATTTATGACAGTGCCGACCGGCTGGAACAGGGCACAGAAAAACAGCTGAAAAAACAGAGCATGCTATACTGGGTGGCGGAGCAGGTGTCACGTTTGTTCAGTCATTATATGGATTATCGCGGTTATTGCGCGCGTAACTGTCCTCCAAACAACTGCAGTTGTCCGAGTAACTGGCTCGAGGCCTGGGGACAGGATATTGCGCTCGATATCGAACAGATGCTCTATAGCCCCAAAGATGAAAATGGCCATGAGATGCAGGTGGCCGATTTCGTCAAGACTCAGGCGCGTGAGCTGGAAGCCTGGCAGCGCTGGTTGTGGCAGCATGTATTTCAGGATGACTATGCCAAAATCCTGGAGATTGAACGCCTGTATTGGGAGCGGCTGGAGAATGCAGAAACCCGCGCCCAGGCTCTAAAACGACTACCGGCCCAGATTGTGGTATTTAGCCTGTTAGAATTGCCACCGAGCCAGCTGGATTTTTTACGCCGTCTGGGCCAGTACATTGATATCTATATTTTTCAATTCAACCCCTCGCAGGAATACTGGGCCGACAGTGTCGATCCGGACTGGAAAGCCAGATTTGATTTGCAGCGGGAAGAGCGCTTTATTCAGCGTTTTGAAAAAACCCGTCAACGTAAACCGAATGATGCGGAAATAAAAGATTTCAGGATCAAGCAGCTGAACTTTAATGCCGAAGACCGGGAATCGCGGCATCCGCTCCTGACCCGATTCGGCAAGCAGGCACGGGATCATTTTTCTCTACTCTCTAAACTGTCTTCGGGGGAAGAGGGTCTCTGGGCCGATGTCTTTGTCGATGAATATCAGGACAGGCTGCTGGCCAAAATCCAGTCGGATATCCTGTATTTGCTCGAGCCCGAGCAGCATCAATATGCTTTAAGCCCTGATGATGATTCGGTACAGATTCATGTCTGTCATTCTTCATTACGTCAGCTGGAAGTTCTCAAAGAACAACTGATTCACTGGCTGGCTCAAGGTAATGAAGAAGCGCCGCGTCAGCCCAGTGATATTCTGGTGTTGACGCCAAGTCTGAAAGAACTGGAACCGGCAATTCGCAGTGTCTTTGCGCCACCACCGCGTGAGCGCGAAACCGGCAGCAAACGCCTGCAAAAAGATAACCTGTATTTACCGATCCAGATTGCCGGGGTGTCGCGTCTGGATGTCAGCAATGCCTGGCGCGCGGTACTGGGCCGGATTCAGTGGGTACGGCGCCGTTTCAGTATTGAGGACTTTGCCGACTGGCTCAGCCTGAATGCGACCCAGCAGTATTATGGTCTGGACTATAGTCAGGTAGAGCGGATGTTACAATTGCTGACAGATGCTGGCTTCAAGCGTGGATTGGACCAGCAGCATTTACAGCAAAGTCTGAGCGCAGGCGATGAGGATTACCGGTTTAGCTTTAAATTCGCGCTGGACCGTCTGGCGTTGGGTCTGGCGATTCCTGAACATACCCTGTTTCAGGACACCTTGAGTTATGCCAAGGTTCTGACCAGTGATTTTCCCTTGATATCCACCCTGATCCGGATTTATCAGGATCTGGTAGAGCGCCGTGACTGGCTGACTTTGCATGAAACTGGACAGCGCACGCCAGTCAAAACCTGGCTGGAATATCTGCGCGCCGATCTGAACGAGTTCCGTGATGCTGGCGTGGAATCGCTCAAAACCGTTGCCGAGATTATCGACAAGCAAATGCGGATGCTGACCTTGGCCGATTATCATGACCAGGATGATCCGCATGCCAGTCAGGAACTGGTGGCACTCAGTCTGCCTCTGCCTTATGTGCTGGAAGAAATTCAGAATACCCTGGAGATGCAGCTGGATCAGGCCGAACCGACCGGACAGATTACTTTTAGCCAGATTGGTCAGATCCGGCCATTGCCTTATAAACTGGTGGTGATGCTGAATCTGGATAGCGGTAAATTTCCGAGCCGTAATCAACAGGTTCCGTTTGACCTGATGCGTAGCCTGAAGCCGCAACTCGGTGACCGTTCCCGTCTGGATGACGAGCAGGGCGCCTTTCTGGATGCCTTGCTGCTGGCACAGGAAAATCTATGGCTGTTCTATAATGGCTTTGATCTGGAGGATGGTGAGGCTCGCGATCCATCCACTGCCTTGCAGGAACTGGTTCAACATATCGCGCTGATCTGCCAGTCTGAACAGCCGGATGTCGAAGTCGATCCGATGGTGGATATTCATGGTCTATCGGTCGCTCAACATATCCAGCAGCTTTATCATGTACATCCCTTGCAGCCTTTTGATCCGGCCGGATTCGCAGATATGCAGACACCACGTTATCAGGATCAGTGGTTTGCAGTGGCAGAATATATCCGCAGCGCCGAAGGCAAACGCAGCAGCTGGATTAATGCACATTATCCGGCACTAGAACAAAAAGAAATCCGGGTACTCAAAGGTGATGAATGGATCCGCGATATGATTTTCCCGGCACGTCTATTCCTGAAAAGTGTCGGGGTTTCCACGATTCGCTATGCCGATTTGCCGAGTTCCCGGGAACCCTTATTATTGAACAAGCTGGAACAGTATCAGGTGCGGGATTTCCTGTTGCAACAAGAGCAGGAGATTGAGCCGAACCTGATGCTGGACCGTTTGCCGGTGGGCAAAACCCAGCAAGCCACCTGGCTGGGCAGCCAGCAGGAACAGCAGTTATTGCAAGAACGTTTGCTACAGTTGGGCAAAGAACTGACGCCAGTCACCCAACAATCCCTGCAGTTCAGTCCTGAACTGATCATTCATATAAACGTGCCTCAGGTTCCACACAGCAGCTACTGGCTGAGTATGCAATCCTCTTCGGCCTCGGAAAAACGCCGTGCCCAGGTCTGGCTGGAGTATCTGCTGTGGCTGGCTTACTTAAATGATGATGCACGCTCACCAGAACTGGAGCGCATTGTCATTTTCAGTAATAAAACCCTGAAGTTTTCTGGCTTGAGTTCGAGCAAGGCACATGAGTATTTGCAGCTCTGGTTAAAGGCCTGGGAAATTGGTCAACAGCAGCCGCTGGTCTTGCCGGCAGAATTACTGATGAAAAAAGAGTGGCAGTGGGCCGAGAATGGACAGGGTAAAATGACCATTGTGGAAATGCAGGAATTGTTGGAAGCCTGGAACAACAGTTATAGTCCTAAAACAGCTAAGCCATTGACTTCGAATGAATCTAGTGTCTTGCATCAGGATTGGCAATTTATTTTGCAAGATCAGGATCCGGATCTGGCCTTGCAAAACTGCTGTCATGATTTTGCCCATGGCCTGTATGCACCAATTCATCAACATCTGGAATGGGTGAAATAGCCGTATGACTTTCTTAAAGCAGCAGACGCAAACAGCCATTTCTACCAATCCGATTCAGGACATGAAGTTTCGGGGCCTACACTGGATTGAAGCCTCGGCAGGCACCGGCAAGACCTATACGCTATCCAGTCTGATGGTGCGGATTTTTCTGGACCAGTATTATCCGCATCAGGTGATTGCGACGACATTTACCCGTAAGGCCACGGCTGAACTGAAAAACCGGGTACGGCTTCGCGTCGAGGAAACGCTGGCTTATATCCAGCGTCATCAGCAGCTCAATTCAGTTGAAATCGCAGCAAAAATCCAGAATGAAACCGATCCTTTATTTCAGCAGGTACTGAAAGATTATGGTTCACGGCTGGATTATGCCCGTCGCCGTTTACGTCTGGTGCTAAACCAGCTGGATGAACTGTTTGTCGGCACCCTGGACAGCTTTAGCCAGAAACTGTTACGTGAATTTGCCTTTGAAAGTGGCAAGATTGAACGTGCAGAACTGACCGAAGATCAGGATCTGTATATTCAGCAGCTGATTCATGATGTGCTGCGTGACTGGATTCAGCAGCAGCCGCAATATATGGTCAATCATCTGTATGTTCAGAATCTGCTGAAACCGGTGGAGCATTATACCGGGCTGGTGCGTGATGCCCTGAATTTCAGCAAGCAGCATTTCCGCAAGATCGAACTGGCTGAATGTGACCTGAACAAATTGGAAGCCTGCATCAGTCAATTAGTGAGTATTCAGGAGCATGATCTTGCCGTCATGCGGCGTTATTGTCAGGAAAGTCCGAAGTATTTTCACAAGAGTTTTTTGACCAAGTTAACCGAAATTTGTGAAAACTTTATGACCTGGAGCGCAGCCCTGAAAAATCAGGGTGGCATGAGTTTCTTTGATGCTGAATTGCAGCCGATTTTACTGAATCTGTGCCATTTGCGCCGCAAGAAAACCGATTTCCAGCCGACTACTCAGGTCTTTAACAAAAGCTGTCCGGATGCAGAGCAGCAGCTGATTTTGCAACATAGTCTGATCGTGGCAATTGATGCGCTGTGTGAGGTCAAACAGTATCTGGATGAGCAGCTGCAACAGCTTACCACCTATCTGGAATTTCATATTATTCAAAGTGTGCAGACCCGTTTGCCGCAAACCTTGCAGCAGCAGGGTGAAACCACTTTTTCCCAGCAAATCCGTACATTGGCAGAAGCATTGCAAGGCCAGCAGGGGCAGCGTTTTGCCCAGTTTGTGCAGGCACGTTATCCGCTGATTCTGGTCGATGAATTTCAGGACACCAATCAGGATCAGGATGATCTGCTGGCCAAGATCTGGCGTGATGCCAACCGGGTGCAGTCCGGTTGCATGATTATGGTCGGTGATCCGAAACAGGCAATTTATGGTTTCCGCGGCGGCGACATGCTGACTTATAACAAGGCACACGCTGACGTACGCCACAAGCAGGGTCGTGAATATACCTTGATGCAGAACCATCGTTCAGTCAAACCGCTCGTAGAAGTGGTTGATGCGCTGTTCCAGCGGCAAATGGATTTTGGCGAACAGGTGCAGTACACCCTGATTCAGGCGGGCAGTCGTCCGCATCCGGATCTCATCGATAGTGGGGGATGTAACCCGCAGCCATTACGCTGGATTCAGCTGGGTGAATCGGATGTGGAAGCAGATCAGGCGGTCTGGAAAATCCGTGCATTGCTGAATCAGTCTGCCCAGCAGCAACTGTACTTTCAGCAGCAAGAGCATCAGCAAAGCCTGAGCGCAGATGATATTGCCGTGTTGGGATTTGGGCATTTTGCTCTGGAACAGGTGAAGCAGCGTCTGCAGCGTATGGGCATTCCCTGCTATAAAGAATCCAAACAGAGCGTGTTTGCCAGTCCAATCGCTCAGGATGTCGCGGCAGTATTGACGGCGATCATGGATCCTTTCAATGAGGCCAAGGTCAAGCGGGCTTTACTAACCCGTCTGCTGGGCTTCAATCTGAAAAAACTGATTGATTTGCAAAGCCAGAGTGAAGGCCTCAGTCGCTATATTGCGGATCTGGATATAATTCGGGAAATGTGGTTTGAGAAAGGCTTTTTGACCGCCTGGAATTATGCACTGAACCTGTTTCAGGTCTGGACCAATCTGGTGGCCAGTCAAAGTCTGGACAATGAGCGGGTGGTGGTCAATCTGCGCCATCTGACCGAGATGCTGAGCCAGCAGAGTGAATATTATCAGGGGGCGCAAAAACTCTATCACTGGTATTTGCGCCAGCTTCAGTCGCCTTCAGGCAAGGACAGTGAAAAAGAACGCAAGCTGTCTGGGGATCATGGAGTGCAGCTGATGACCATTCATGCTTCCAAAGGGCTGGAATTTAAAGTGGTGTTTTTATTGGGAGCAGATGCTGCTTTTGATGTGAATAAAGGCAACCTGAATTTTTCCCTGTCTGCGCCTGAACAGGACAATATTCTAGAACAATCCCGGGTGATTGCAGTCAATCACAAGAATTTGCATGAGCAGGCGATTCTGCAGAACGCAGCGCGTAATGCTGCCGAAAACCACCGGCTCTGGTATGTGGCGCTGACCCGTGCCAGTCACCGGGTATATGCCATGCTGCAGGACCAGAATGCACAGTCCGATTCCGGGCTGGCCTTCTGGCGTGGTCAGGGAGATCAACTGTTTCAACATGCTTTAAGTCTGGTCGAGCCGTCTCTGTCTCAGGAACCACCGCGTCTGGTCGAGCAGTCGAACCATCATCAGATTGAAATGCGGGCGCAACCTTTGCCAGAGCGGCAGTTTTATCCGCGAACCAAAACCAGTTTTACTGCCTTGTCACAGCATCAGCTACATGGACATATCTTGCAGGACAATCTGGTCACGGCTTCTGAACAGCCCGATAGTGCCGCTGATGAAATTCATTTTACAGATCTGGAAGAACAGCCAGCAGCCGTGCCTTTAGACTGGATTAGGCTGAATTTTCCTAAAGGTACCGTAGCCGGAACATTCCTACACAGCATTTTTGAACATATTGATTTTCAGGACAGCAGTTACTGGAATCTGGAAATCCGGCGCCGTTTTAAAAATACCGCACCGCAAATCTGGCAGGAACTGAAAGAAAAATTTGAACAGGCTTTTCATATACGTAGTGTACTGGAACAGGCTTTTTTCCCACATTATCAGACAGCAGTGGTGAATTTGCGCACCCTGTTTCAGGTAGCAGCTCAGACAGATTTCAAAGCCGAGGAATTGCGTCAGAGTATGCAGCGCGTATTGTCCAGCCTGAACTATAAGTTATTGACCGGAATTCGCCTGCATGATCAAAGTGAAGCTTATCGTCAGCAATGGCAGCAGCTGTTTCACTCGGCACAGCAGCTCGAGCGTTCGGCTCTGTTGGAATTTTTAAATCAGTTTCAGGTGTATTTCGATGGGCTGGAGGATGACGCCTTTATCCAGTTTTTTGAACAGGAAATAGCTCAGCTCATACGCTCTGCAAGCACTGAATCGCTGAATGTGGACAGTATTTTCCAGACGGCTTTTGAGGGATTGCTGGACGAGATCACAGAAGATATTTTGCTGAACCTGATGCATGACTGGGTGCGTGATATTCTTATTACCCCGATTCAGGCAGATTTTGCGTTGGCACAGCTGGAGGCTAAACAGTATCTGTCAGAATTTCCTTTTTATCTGTCCTTGACCGATGCCCCTTTGCAGATTTGGCAAATCCATCAGCTTTTTCTCGAACATGACATGGTCATGAGCGATTTTAATGAAGCCAAGTCGGCGCGATATCTGACCGGTTCCATCGATCTGGTGTATTTTGATGGCCAGCGTTACCATATTGCCGATTATAAAAGTAATTTTCTCGGCCCTGATCAGCAGCAATATAGCGCTGAGGCGATTCAGGAGAATATGAGCCAGTCTAGTTACTGGTTGCAGGCCGCTCTGTATCTGGTGGCGCTGCATCGTTATCTGAGTGCCAATATGCAGGGCTATTCGATTCAGCAGCATCTGGGCGGCGCAACCTATCTGTATTTGCGCGGGATGAATGGTCAGACGCAGCAAGGAGCCTATCATTGGCAACCGGACACTGAATTCATAGAAAAACTGGATCAAATCCTGGGCTATTTTGAGCAGAAAAAATCAGCATGATTTTGCAGTTTTATAAAATATATAGAAATTAAACAGAAAACTATCCTGTGGATAACTTTGAGGATAACTGTGTGGAAAATGAGCAGAATCACGTGTCGCAGCAAGACTCCAATTTAATGGCTTGGATTGACTATCTGTGTCGGCCTCCATTCAGTACAGCTGCATTTGATCCGGCAGCAAAATTATTGATCCAGCAATTGCTTGAAGCGATGCAGGCGGGGGATAGCTGTATCGAAGTTGATCCTCAGCAGGTTGCCTTATTACATAATCTGGTTCTAGACCGCCGTCAGCAGAGTGCAGGAATTGCACCATTTATTTGTGCAGATCAGCATTTATATTTGTACCGTTACTGGCAGCTGGAGCAGGCGGTAGCCTCACATATTGCTCGGATTAAAGCCCAACCGGTTACCGCTATTGATTTATCCGAACGTAATCGCAATTTATTGTCAGATCCACAGCAAAAATTGGCACTGGAAATGGTTGCGCGGCAGGCGCTGAATATTATTACCGGCGGTCCGGGTACCGGTAAAACCTATACCTTGGCGCATATGATTGCGGTCCTGCATGAAGCCTTGCCAAATATCCGGATTGCCATGGCAGCACCTACCGGAAAGGCCGCACAGCGCATGAAAGAAGCACTGCAAAAAGCCTTGCACAGTGAAGCTCTACAACAGTTTGAGCTAGAACCCTTAAAACAGTTACAACCGGTCACCCTACATCGCTTATTGGGTTTGGGTACTCGCGGACAGCCACGCTTTCATGCCAAACAACCTTTGCCCTATGATGTGATTGTGGTCGATGAAGCCTCGATGCTGGATTTGAATCTGTCACAGATGTTGCTGGCCGCCGTACCGTCTCATGCACGGCTGATTTTACTCGGTGATGCAGACCAGCTGGCTTCTGTGGATGTCGGAACGGTACTGGCAGATTTACAGCAAGTAGTGACTCTGGAAGATAACCGAGTCAATTTAATCACCACACGACGTTTTGCGCCAGGGGCCAAGATTGGCGCAATAGCGGAGTTTATCCAGCAGAATCATGAGCCTTCTCACGTCTTGCAAAAATTTGAGCAGCAAATCGTGGCAGCCAGTGAGTTACAGGCGATCGATTTGGATCAGGTGAAGATCGACCAGTTGCAGTTACAATACCTGCTCGCTGGTGCCGAACAGACCGCGCATAATTTGAATCAGTATTATGACCAGCTGATGTATGGTTATCAGGCTTATGTACAGGCCATAAAAACAGAACGAAACTCAGCTGATTTTGAACACTATGTGCAACAGGTGGTCAAAACTTTTGATGATTACCGTATTTTAACGGCAATCCGTTCTGGTGATCTGGGGCTGCTCAAGATCAATCTACAGATTGAACAACGTTTTTTAGCAGCCCAAGGTCAGTTGAAACAGGGCGACTGGTATGTCGGACGACCCGTCATGATGAGCTATAACGACTATCAGTTGGGCCTGTCCAATGGTGATATTGGTATCTGTTTTTTACGTGAGCAATCTGGTCAACGTCAGTTTGAAGTGTATTTCCCGAGTCTGGAAAAATGGGTATTAGCCACCCGTTTACCTAAAAGTATTGAAACCGCTTTTGCGCTGACCATTCATAAATCTCAAGGTTCAGAATTTTCCCATACGGCAGTGGTGCTGGATCAATATGCAAAAAATTTATTGAGCAAAGAGTTGATTTATACTGCAATTACTCGAGCCAAAAAAGTGGTCAGTTTATTGGTAGATTATGATGCTTTTACACAAGCACTTTGTGTTAAAACTACCCGGAAAAGTGGTTTGAGCCAAAAAATCATTGAACAATCTAGTAATTTAATTGGCAAAAATAATCAAATCTTGTAGGTAAAAGCTTACAAGGATTCAGGAAATTGACGCATAGAGCTTTTGCTCGGTTTTTGAGAAGATTGGTTCTACAAAATAACTCAACACGGAAAGTTGAGCATAATCGCATAATGATAATAATAATGTCGGTAGACAGCGAACTTACAGTGAAGTAAGTGAAAGAGGAAACTTACAGCCGCTAAGCCTTGTAGTTTTGGGAGAGACTACAAGGCTTTTTTATATCCTGATTTTTTTATAGGAAGCTTGCTGGATTTTTATCCTAATTTCTTAGCAAAAATTTTCAGCCCTAGCCAGTAAACTTAAGTAAATAGCGTTAAATAAAACGAGAGCTGTGTAACATTATGCAAATTTTCACCCTGTGATGTACGAAATGGCTTACAGCAAAATGAGGCAAATACCTCTAGTTGTCTGGTGGGAATATGGCAAAATCTACCACACAAGGAAGATGATTTTTCAACAGGATGTTTGAAAATAATAATAAGCGTAAAACGCCATAATAATAAAATAAATAATAATGATAAGAGAAAGAACTACAGCGCCAAAAAGCCCGAGTTTACTCGGGCTTTTTTTTATCCATTTTCTATGGGGAGTAGCTGAAGATTCAAGCGAGCTAAAGGGTTTGCGGGCTTTTCAAAGGAGTTTCTATATTTAATTTATTCTGGATTTATTTCATTAAAATAATGCAAAACCTGAATCTTTAAGGAACAAGAGTCATCGGATCTGAGCTGTATCAATGAGCAACCAAAACCATGCAAAAATCTGGATCTATTTTTGCAATTTGATGCGTTTTCCCTTAAAATATGCAACTTGCTGTAGTGATGCACGGCAGTCAAGGTTTTGAATTCTCATCACTTTGATTTTTATCAAAATATACAAGCATCTCGGAGAAATCGAATGGCTTTAACTAACGCAGATCGCGCAGAGATCATGGCTAAATTCGCTCGCGCTGAAAACGACACTGGTTCACCAGAAGTTCAAGTAGCTCTTTTAACTGCTCAAATCAATGACTTACAAGGTCACTTCAAAGAGCACAAACACGACCACCATAGCCGTCGCGGTCTAATCCGTATGGTTAACCAACGTCGTAAACTACTTGACTACCTTAACGGTAAAGACCACGGTCGTTATGTAGCATTGATCGGTGCTTTAGGTTTACGTCGTTAATTCGATTTAAACTTTATTTTCGGGTGTATTGCATGCTTTGTGCTGTATTACTGAAAACTAAAGTCGGCTTAGCTTTGCGCTGAGCCAGTGGAAGGGGCGAATGTTTCGCTCCTTCTTTGTGTTTAAAAATAGTATTTAATCTGGTGAGGTCGGCTTCTAAGCTTTGTCATTTACTCGTCCATATGGTCATGAATGCCAAACCTTAGGGGTCTCCACTAGAATAATTGTTCACAAGAACTAGGAAAAAATAAAACATGTCAATGTTTAATATTATTCGTAAAGAATTCCAATTCGGTCAGCACAACGTTATCTTGGAAACAGGTCGTGTTGCCCGTCAGGCAAACACTGTTGTGATCACCATGGGCGGCGTACAAGTACTTGTCGCTGTTGTGGCACAGCCTAAAGCAAAAGCAGGTCAAGACTTCTTCCCATTGACTGTAAACTATCAAGAAAAGCAATATGCTGCTGGTCGTATCCCGGGTGGTTATGGCAAGCGTGAAGGCCGTCAGTCTGAAGCTGAAACTTTGATTTCACGTCTGATTGACCGTCCAATTCGTCCGTTGTTCCCAGAAGGTTACTTCAACGAAATTCAAGTAACAGCCACTGTTATTTCTTCTGATAAGACAATGGATGCTGACATTGCTGCAATGTTGGGTACTTCAGCTGCATTGTCTATTGCTGGTACACCTTTCCGTGGTCCGATTGGTGGCGCGCGCGTTGGTTTAATCAACGGTGAATACATCCTGAACCCAAACCTTGAACAACTTAAAGAGTCTGATCTTGATCTTGTTGTTGCTGGTACTGAAACTGCAGTATTGATGGTTGAATCTGAAGCGAAAGAACTTTCAGAAGACCAAATGCTGGGCGCTGTATTGTTCGGTCATGACGAAATGCAAATTGCGATCCAGGCGATCAAAGAATTTGCTGCAGCTGCAGGCGCGGTTGAATCAACTTGGGTTGCTCCAGTTAAAAACGAAGAACTTCTTGGTAAATTGAAAGAAGCATTCGAAGCGAAAATCTCTGAAGCTTACACGATTGCAGTTAAGCAAGACCGTTATGCGGCACTTGACGCGCTTTATGCAGAAGCAGTTGCACAGTTCGTTCCTGAAAATGACGAAACTGGCATTGCAGAAGAAGTAAATGAGCTGTTCGAAGACCTTAAATACCGTACCGTACGTGACAACATCCTGTCTGGTAAGCCACGTATTGATGGTCGTGATACCAAAACTGTTCGTGCAATCGACGTACAAGTAGGCGTTCTAGATCGTGCTCATGGTTCTGCATTGTTCACACGTGGTGAAACTCAAGCCTTGGTCACAACGACTTTGGGTAATACACGTGATGCGTTGATGGTTGATACTCTTGCAGGTACCAAAACTGACAACTTCATGTTGCACTACAACTTCCCTGCATACTCTGTAGGTGAAACGGGTCGTGAATCTGGTCCTAAGCGTCGTGAAATCGGTCACGGTCGTCTGGCACGTCGTGGTGTTCAAGCTGTACTTCCTGCGGCTGACCGCTTCCCATACGTGATCCGTATCGTATCTGACATCACTGAATCTAACGGTTCATCTTCAATGGCGTCTGTATGTGGTGCTTCATTATCATTGATGGATGCTGGTGTTCCACTTAAAGCACCAGTTGCAGGTATTGCGATGGGTCTAGTGAAAGAAGGCGAGCGTTTCGCAGTTCTTTCTGACATCTTGGGTGATGAAGATCACTTGGGCGACATGGACTTTAAAGTAGCTGGTTCTGCAAACGGTATTACTGCGCTACAAATGGACATCAAGATCGAAGGTATCACTGAAGAGATCATGGAATCTGCATTGAATCAGGCTTATGCGGGTCGTATGCACATCTTGAATGAGATGAACCAGGTGATTTCACGTGCGCGTCCTGAAATTTCGATGCACGCACCGACATTCCAGGTGATCAACATCAACCCGGATAAAATCCGTGATGTGATCGGTAAAGGCGGCGCGACCATTCGTGCAATTACTGAAGAAACTAAAGCGGCGATTGATATCGAAGATAACGGTACAGTTCGCGTATTTGGTGAAACTAAAGCGGCTGCGCAAGCTGCAGTTGCCAAGATTCAGGCACTTACGGCTGAAATCGAGCCAGGTACAATTTATACAGGTAAAGTGATTCGTATTGTTGAATTCGGTGCGTTCGTAAATATCCTGCCAGGTACTGATGGCTTACTTCACATCTCTCAAATCTCAAACGAACGCATTGCGAACGTGGCAGATGTATTGAAAGAAGGTCAGGAAGTAAAAGTACAGGTTGCGGATGTTGATAACCGTGGCCGTATTAAATTAACGATGAAAGACATCGAACAAGTTTAATTCTTAAAAATATTCACATGGGAAAATTCATGTGAATAACAATAAAAAAGCCCTGAGCTTGATCAAAGTGTTTATTTTGGCTGGCTCAGGGCTTTTTTTATGCTTCAGTATTGGTCTGAATGTGGTGTTCAGTTGATCTCAGGTTAAGGGATCTGCTTCAGAGCTTTTTAACAAACGATAAATTTCATCTTTTAATTTCAGTTTTTTACGCTTGATCGCCTCAATATCATTGTTGATATGATTGACTGGATCAAGTTCAAGCTGGCTGATTTCTTTGTCCAACTCGTTATGTTCCTCGAATAACTTGGCAAAATAGGGATTTTCCTCGCGAAGTTGCACAATCAAGTCGCGGTATTCGGGAAACATGTATTTGATTTTCTTATTGCAATCTTTGGTTTTCATAGGGATTCTTATACTCTAATCATAAAATTAAATATAAATATGTTCTGATCTGCACTGAAAAATGCAGATCGACAGAACATGAAAAGGATTTACTTGAAGTGCAAATGTTTGACCTCGCGGCGTAACTCCTGCACTTCATCAATGAGGTCCAGCATCATGGCAACGGCGCTAAATGAGGCATCAAAATCGCGTTGCAGGCGATAGGCGCGTTGTGCACGCGAGATATCTTCACCGAGGAAAGTGCTGGTCGGGGTTGTGGAACGATTGGGTAAAATTCCATGTTCAATTAACTGCATGACCCATTCCGGGCTTTGTCCACAGGCTTCTGCAAAGTGGATCAAGTCAAATGAACGATCGTCCATAATTTCTGAGGGGGTATAACCGTGGGAAAAACTTTCTTGGTACTGAATCGTAGTCATGGGTCTACTCCTTAAACAGCCAAGTGTGCAAAATCCGGAGAAAGGGAAGGTGCTAAAATAGAACGCTTTCCAATCCTTGGACATGCAGACTCAGAGTGATGACTCAAATGATCATGAGTGAAGAGTCGGGATGTGCCAGTAGTTGATGGATCAGTCGGTCTGACCGGATATCTATCAGCAGCATGCGAGGCAAAGAAGGTTAAAGCTGAAGTTGTTTTTATAATTTTATGTGTTATCGACAAAGCGTATTCAATCACTTTCCTGTGTTGAATAGAGGGCGCCATATTAGGGCTGCAAAGCAGACCAGAGGGCAAAATTGAACGAGGCTGAAGATTGATCATCATAAGTGGATAAAAAATAACCGTCTTCGATCCATTATTATGACTTTGCCTGCTCCAAAACAGTTTTTATTTGTACCTTATTGTTTCAAATCATGACAAAGAAAAAAGCCCCTGATATAGGGGCTTTGAAAATCTTTCTGAAATTAATATTTTACCCAAGTAACACTGCGACCAATTACCGATACCCCCACATAACCACGCAAGGTCAGACGTTTACCATTAGCACTTAAGCGTGCTTTACCTTTGTAAACTTTGCCACTGATCGGATCAAGCACTTTGCCATCATGGTATTCACGCGGCTTTTTCGGATCTGCCTTAAAATCCCAGATAAACGGCAGGCCTAGAAAAGGTTTGTTCTTGAGCTGACCTGGACATTTATGACAGATCCCCATTTTTTCTGCGCCAGGCAAGCTGCGTGTTTCGACAATCACTCCTTCATAACTGCCATCTGCTTTCTTGCGAATTTCTACATCCGCACGAGAATAACCCGATTGATCATCGATGGTTTTCCATTTACCCAATAACGGATCTTCATAGGCAAAGGCCAGGCTAGAGACTGCGGCCAAACTCATCCCCATTACTAGAGTATTCAATAATTTTCTCATAACATACCTGTTAAATTGATGATGTATTCATTTTAGAATTATTACTCTAATTTATTTTAAAAGCATAATTAAATCAAGAGTATGAACTGTGCAGTCTTTCTCATAATTTTTTGAAAATGATGAATATTCAGGTTTTGTTAGTGTGAATAGTCTTATAATTCAACAGGGATTCTTAGATTGGATTCACAGGAGAGTTTGATTCAGGGAGTAGACGGGTTTTCTACTGTAGGGGAATACGCTTTGTTGAGCTCAGTCGACCAGGTGTTAAAATACAAAAAAAGCATTCCGGGGAATGCTTTTAAACTTAAGGATTAGAACTGCTTAGCTCAGGTGTTTACCAAATAGACCCAAGGCTTCTTCAGCGGTAAAGGTATACTGGCTATTACAGAACTGACAGTCCATCTCGATCGGATTCTGGAATTCCAGCGTTTCACGGATCGACTCTATTCCGATTTGCTGTAAAGCGACTGCACAACGCTCTTTAGAGCAGGTACAACCAAACTTCAACACTTCCGTATCTGGCAGACGCACTTCTTCTTCGTTATATAAACGGTACAGAATATCAGTGGCTTGCAAACCGACTAACTCTTCAGTTTTTAGAGTCTCTGTGAGCATGGTCAGACGTGGCCATAGATCTTCATCTACCCGGCGTTGTTCTTCTTCACTATTACGTGGTAATAACTGAATCAGTAAACCACCTGCACGCTGATGGTCACTTGCCAGTACAATACGCGTCGGAATCTGTGCAGACAGGTCATAATACTGCATCAGACAGCCCGCCAGATTTTCTTTATCAAGGGGTACAATCCCCTGATAACGCTCACCAAATTCTGGTTCGATATTGATGAATAGAACCGGAGAGGTGAGTGATTTCAACACTGTACTACTGTCTTCACCGACCAGAAAGTGCGGATCTTCTTCATAGTCAGCCAGAGCGCGAACTTCACCCAAATGGTTACATTCAGCCATAGCCCATTTAAATGTGCCCGATGCCTGAATTTGCAGGCTGATACGCCCTTTAATCTTCAATGTACTGGCCAGCAGTGCAGTGGCACTAAGCATTTCACCTAGCAGGATTTTAACTGCAGGCGCATAGTCACGTTGCGCTAAAATGGTTTGTAAAGCTTCTTCAAGATGCACCACTTCACCACGAACAGGGCTATCTTCAATAAAAAAGCGTTGGCGTAAATCAGACATAAAATTCTCCATAACCCTGCTTTAATGGTGTCATTATTGTAAAACACAAGTTAGGACAGTTCATCTCTTAACGTATCAATTCCTGCGCCGTTTGTATCCTGTTGCTGCGGTGTAGCCTGTTTTTGCACTTTATGGCGTTGATCCTGGGTAAACAGATGCTCCAGTTCAGCCAAACTGCTGCGCTGATTTTCATAATTTGGATGTTCATCCGGATCCAGATGATATTGACTATTGAGCAACTTTTCATCCTGTTCACGGAAGTTTTGAATCTGTTGCAGGCTTTCTTCCGGGTCAGGATTGAGCTGGGTTAATAAGGCTTGACTGAGTTCCAAGGCGGAAAGATAAGTTTCACGCCAGATATGTTTCACGCCCAAATCCTGCAATAAATGCACATGATGTCGATCACGGGCGCGGACCCATAAACAGGTTTCAGGATAATTCAGCCGCAGATGCCGCACGATCAGCATTGAGTCTTCAATATCGTCAATCGCCACAATCACCTGTTGTGCTGTGGCAATACCGGTCTGTATCAAGGCTTCGGGTTCTGTTGCATCCGCCTGATAGAAAGGGATATCGTACTGCGCCAGAAGTTCAGTGGCTGGCACATTGCTGTCCATGACACTAAAGGCATGTTGCTGCTGCAGTAAAATCCGGGCGATAATTTGCCCGAAGCGGCCAAAGCCAATCAGCAGGATTGGTGTATGGGCTTGAGGATTAATATCAGTTTCAAAAGTCGCTGCCAGATGATTGTGGCGATCCAGACGCGGTAAGATCTGACTGTGCAATAACCAATAAAATGCGGGGGTCAGCAGCAAGGAAAAACTCACCATCCACAGCAAGGGAGAGAGCAGATCAGCCGCAATAATCTGGTCGGAAACCGCAATCACCAGTGCCAGTAAAGCAAATTCGCCACCTTGTGCCAGACTGGCTGCTAACAAGGTGCTATTGCGCCAGCTATTTTGATGATAACGCGCCAATGCCAGGTTGATTGCAAACTTGCCCAAGATTAAAATGAGGGTGCCACCGAGAATCATCCAGGGGAAATTGAGCAGATCAGCTAAGTGCAGTGACATGCCCAGACTGATAAAGGCTAGGCCCATCAACAGACCCTGAAAAGGCCGAATCGCGCTTTCTACCGCAGGCCGGAAATCTGAATCTGCCAGTAAAATGCCGGCAAATAAGGCACCGAGAAATAGATTCAGGCCGAGGGTATTCATTAACACCAACAATGCCAAGGTCACCGCAATCGCTACAATCGCATGCAGTTCGTGACTGCCACTTTTAGCAATCCAGCGATACAACGGCTGCATCAAGTAACGATTACACAGGAACAGACCGCTTAACGTCGCGATGAGGGCAGCAAAGTAGGCCACGCCATGTTCGGTCGAGCGAATCCCGGCAAATAAGGGAATGGCTGCAATCACCAGAATGGCCAACAGAGCATGAATCAGCAGAATCGAATAGGCTTGCTGACCATAGCTGGTGGCGAACTGTTCCTGATGATTGAGATGTTGAAGCACCAAAGTCAGGGCGGACAAACTGCCGGCGAGTCCAATTACAATGCTGGCGAGTAGGCTTTGCTGAAGGAAAACCCAGGCCATGAGCGTGAAAATCAGGGTGCTGATTAGTACCTGTAAAGCAGCCATCATCCACAGGGAGGGATTAATCTGCACAATGCGTTGTGGTCTGAGTTGCAGGCCGATCCAGAACATCAGTGCCATCAGGCTGACTTGCATGAAACTACTCATGACTTCGGGTGTCTGAATCAGGTGCAAAAGGCTTGGACTTAAGATGATCCCTGTTAACAGATAGCCCAGCACACTTGGCAATCTGAGCCTTTTACTCAGTGGCACTATCAACAGTGCAATGACCAGAACCAGTGTTATTTGTAACAGTATCGACATTTTCCTGCCCTAAATTTATTCTTGATCCAGACTTGCAGTTTCGTATTCCAGATCGATCCTCAGGCGCAATATCTTTTAGCTCAGTTCCTGAGGGTCGATGTCCAGCGTGAGCTTCATGCTAGAAGGTTTGTCCTGCAGCATGTTTTGCCACCAGCTACGCACATAGTAATGCAAACGTGGACGATCCGCTGACAATAGCACCATATGCGACTGATAGCGTCCGGCCTTACGTTCCATTGGCGCAGGAATTGGTCCCCAGATGTCCAGCGCCAGATCAGGATATTGCCTGAGGAGTGCTGCATGTTTCTGTAAGAATTCGGTATTTTGTGCCTGATCCTTGGATTCACAGCGAATCAGGATGGCATAACGGTAGGGCGGCATTCTGGCCATCTGCCGTTCTTTTAAGGTCTGCTGGGCAAATACGCGATAATTTTCATTCACTAAGGTGTTCAGCAGGGCATGATCAGGTCTGAGGGTCTGCAGATAAACATCGCCTTTATGTTCACCACGTCCGGCACGGCCAGCCACTTGCACGATCAGTTGCGCAGTCCGTTCAGTAGCACGGAAGTCCACACTCAGCAGACCGGAATCAATATCCAGAATCGCCACCAGCGTCACATAAGGAAAATGATGCCCCTTGGCCAGCATCTGGGTGCCGAGTAGAATCGCCGGTTCGCTTTTCTGAATCTTGTTATAGATTTTTTGCCAGCTGCCGACCCGACTGGTGGAATCGCGATCGACCCGAATCACCTCAAAATCCGGAAATAGCTCATTTAAATGTTCTTCGACTTTGCCGGTGCCCATACCCAGTGTAACCAGTTCCTGATGCTGACATTGCGGGCAGTGTTCCGGCATACGGTGAATAGTACCGCAGTGATGGCAATGCAGATGCTGATAAGGCTGACGGTGTACAGTGAAGTTGGCATCACAGTGCGGACATTGCGCCTGCCAGCCACAGCTGCCACAAAGCAGAACGGGGGCATAGCCACGGCGGTTTAAAAAAATCAGCACCTGTTCTTTTTTCTCCAGACGCTTTTTGATGTCCTGAATCAATTGCAGGCTAATCCCATGCTTTTTTTGCGCAACTTTTAAATCTAGAATGTGGATTTTTGGCATCAGTGCAGTACCGGCACGCTGGTTCAGCTCCAGTACCTGCATCTTGCCATGTTCCACCAGCGCATAACTGTCAATACTTGGTGTGGCTGACCCTAAGATTACCGGACATTGCTGTAAATGGCCGCGGTACAGAGCGACATCTCGGGCATGATAGCGGAAGCCTTCCTGCTGTTTAAAGGACAGGTCATGTTCTTCATCCAGAATGATCAGGCCTAGATTCGGCATTGGCGTATAAATGGCAGAACGTGTACCAAGCACAATCGAGGCTTTGCCGGTTTCCGCCGATTGCCAGGCTTGTAGCCGTTTGGAATCATTCAGGCCGGAGTGCAGCAGTGCGATATGGCAATGAAAACGGGACTGAAAACGGCTGATGGTTTGCGGTGTCAGGCCAATTTCCGGTACCAGCACCAGCACCTGTTTGCCCTGTTTTAGTACCTGCTCCATGATCTGCAAATACACTTCAGTTTTACCGCTGCCGGTCAGACCATCCAGTAAAAAAGCCTGATATTGATTGCGAAATTTTAATACCTGTTTGACTGCATATTTTTGTTCAGGATTGGCCGTTAGCGGCATCTGTGCCAATTGCATCGGCTGTGGACTGAAATCTTGTGGCTCCAGCACACAGGCACAAATCTCTTTTTTCTCCAGTGCTTTTAAGGTCGCAGTTTCAATCCCGGCCATATTCAGCACATTTTCAGTGGTCCCGACCGGATGCAGTTTTAAAATCCGGTAGGCTTCCTGCTGCTTGTCCGAACGGCGTACTTTGGCCTCGGCATCAGGGTCCAGCAATTTCCAGGTACGAGCTAGCAGGTTATAAGGCTTACCCTGACGCAGGAGAGTTGGCAGGGCACTGTGAACGACTTCACCGATCGGGAACTGATAATACTGCGCTGACCATGTCAACAAACTTAAAACTTTGCTATCTATAATGGCACGTTCATCAAGTAGTTCGGTCACTGCCTTAAGTTTAAAGCGCGGATCGAGAGGAGTGTCTGCGGACAGTTTTTCGATAATCACCCCGACCAGATTCTGACGTCCAAATGACACCATTACACGTGCGCCAATCTGTGCCTGTTTAAATTGTTCTGCACTCATCGTGTAATCAAAACAATCAAATACATGCACAGGTACAGCAACGCGTACGCGATAAATTGAACTTAAATCGGTGTGGGAATTTTGCATATCTTGGGGTGGAGATCCTGAAGAAATTTCGTCGTGCTTAAAGTTCGATTATGTTAGAGTGAGTAGATAATTTATATCAAAGAATATGAATGATTTCGGTGGTCTGACGCAACAGCGTTGAGCAAAATTTTGGAAAATTAGAGCATTACAATGCCTGCATATCAGTTTATTGCGCTTGATGCTTCAGGAAAGCAGCAAAAAGGCGTGCTGGAGGGGGATTCTGCACGTCAGATCCGGCAACAATTACGGGATAAAGCACTTATTCCTGTCTCTGTTGATCCTGTTGAAAAAAAAGACCAGCAGCATCGTCGAAAATGGTTTGAAAAAAGTATTACCGCCTATGATCTGGCTCTCATGACCCGGCAGCTGTCCGTGCTAGTCGCCGCCGCGATTCCATTGGAAGAAGCCATCCGTGCTGTTGGCAAGCAAAGCGAAAAAGTACATGTACAAAACCTGCTGATGTCAGTGCGCTCAAAAGTGCTGGAAGGGCATAGTCTGGCGCAGGGCCTGCAGCAATCCGGACGTTTTCCTGAACTGTATATTGCCACAATTGCTGCCGGTGAACGTTCCGGACATCTGGACCTGATTCTGGATCAGTTGGCTGACTATACCGAAAACCGGTTTGCCATGCAGAAAAAAATTCAAGGTGCAATGATCTATCCGATTATTCTGATGCTGATGTCCTTTGCGATTGTGATGGGGCTGATGACCTATGTGGTGCCGGATATCGTCAAGACTTTTGATCAGAGTAAAGACGCCTTGCCGTGGATTACTGTGGCCTTGATGAAAGCCAGTGATTTCATCCGCATTGCCTGGCCATTTTTATTGATCGGTGGTGCTTTGGGGATTTTCCTGTTGGTCCGGTTTTTAAGAACCACCGCCGGGCATTATGCCTTTGACCGTCTGACCTTAAAATTGCCTTTATTCGGCAAATTGTCACGCGGGATTAATGCCGCACGTTTTGCCAGTACCTTATCCATTTTGACCCAGTCTGGCGTGCCTCTGGTTGATGCATTGCGGATTGGTGCCGCAGTCAGTAACAACTGGGTGATCCGGGATTCTGTCAATCTGGCAGCGGAAAAAGTCACTGAAGGTGGTAACCTGGCAACCCAACTGGAACGCAGTGGTTATTTCCCGCCGATGATGGTACAAATGATCAAAAGTGGTGAAGCATCCGGTGAACTGGACCGCATGCTGGAACGTGCTTCACAGATGCAGGATCGCGAAGTGACCACCCTGATTTCAACTTTACTGGCCTTGCTGGAACCTTTAATGCTGGTACTGATGGCCAGTATCGTTTTGGTCATTGTGATTGCAGTGATGCTGCCAATTGTGAATATGAATAATATGATTTAAACAGAAGCCAGTTAGAATTTTGCTGTGATCAAGATTCAAGTGGAAATTCTGAATGATGCAAATAAATGAGAGAGATTGAATGAAAAGGAATCAATTAAATAAACAGACGGGCTTTACCTTAATCGAAGTCATGGTGGTGATTGTTATTCTCGGTGTGCTTGCTGCGCTGATCGTTCCGAACGTGATGGGACGTGGTGAAAAGGCCAAAGTCGATACCACCGTGATCAAGTTACAAAGCATTGCAGGTTCACTGGATCAATACAAGCTGGACAATGGCAAGTATCCAAGTATGCAGGAAGGTGGTCTGGATGCACTGGTGAATCAGCCAGCGACTGCAAAAAACTGGGTGCCAGGCGGTTATGTCAAGGGTGGTTTTCCAAAAGACAGCTGGGATAATGAACTGCAATATGTGATTCCGGGTACCGATGGTCGCAGCTTCGATCTGTATTCATTTGGTGCAGATGGTCAATCGGGTGGTGAAGGAACAGATGCCGATATTTATTATCAGCCTTAATTGAGAATCATTATAAATTCTCGATAGATGGCATATATCACTTCACTTAATAGGCTATTTCAATACGAAGTGAAGTGATAATAACTCTTAATTATTAAATATAATGTAAGTTAATGATATTTATAATAATGCAATAATAAAATTGATATGCGAGTTATAATAAGAATTATTCCCATATTTATCTATTACAATTCTCGTAAAATATGAATAAACATAAACTTTCTATTTATTTAAAAAAGCTCATAATGATCTGAATGGCACTTGACTCGCCAACGGAGAAGCACATGAAAGCATTTATTCTGGGAGATGAAATCAATCAATTTCATTGGTCGATGCTGAAATCTGTTCTTCTGGTCTTAAGCATGTTGCCGATCAGTCAGGGTATTGTCCATTTATGGCAGAGCACCGAAGGCAGCAGCCAGATTATGGTGGCTTTTTTTGCTATCAGCTTGATGAGCAGTTTATTGGTCCTGTGTTTCTGGTCAGCATTAAATGCGAGTGTAATCCGCATTCAAGCCGAACAAGGTTCAGCATTTGAGCAGACACTGGTTAGCCTGTATCGTCATGTGCCGATGTTGTCTCTTGCCAGTATGGTGTGTTATCTGGCTATACAGTTTTAAGTTTTAAAGAGATAAAAAACCGAGGCTGTGACCTCGGTTTTTTATTGCCTTGAGTGTTCTTCGCTTTCGTAAAGGAAGCTTAGGAGGGGTTGATAAAATGCTATATTCAGGAATCCTCCTAAGTCCCCCTTTGTAAAAGAAGGACTTGAAGAAATTATCTTCTTGACTTAAAGCTAACATCCACTTTACGTGGACGGAAGCGCCATCCAATAAGCAAAAGCAGAACCGAGAAGATCATCACTGGCCAATCACTGAGTTTCATATACAGCGTTTCGCCCTGCATGGCTGGAAGTTCACCACGTAATACCGCTTCCTGATCCACCGGGGCTTTTTTTACGATGTGGCCATTGTGGTCAATAAAGGCGGTTACACCGGTATTGGTGGCGCGAATAAACCAGCGGCCATTTTCTTTAGCACGCATTTGCACCATTTGCAGATGCTGTAATGGTCCTGCCGTGCCGGTAAACCAGGCATCATTAGACACGGTCACCAGAAAATCACTTTGGCTGGCATTGCGACGGGTCAAATTCGGGTAGGCCACTTCATAGCAAATTGCAGAACCCAATGGATGATTTTTCACATTCAATGGTTTTTGATGATCTGCGCCCCGGGTAAAACCACTCATGGAAGGATCATTTTGCAGACCTGGCAAGACCCAGCTCAGCCAGCCTGATAAGGGGATATATTCACCAAAGGGAACCAGTCGTTGCTTCTTGTATAGGCCATCGGATTCATCGCCACTGGCCATAATACTATTGTAATATTTTGGATAGCCCGCAGTCTGCGATTCGGCTAAATCCCAATATGGAATGCCGGTCACCCATGCAGTGCCTGATTTTTCAGCTTGTACTTTCATGGCCTCCAGAAAGGCTTCAATATCAGTCTGGAACATGGGAATCGAAGATTCCGGCCAGACGATCAGATCACGGCCCCATTCGGTTTTACTCAAATTGGCATAAATCAATAAGGTCTTCACCTGATATTCAGTTAGCCATTTCAAGTCTTGCGGAATATTGCCCTGAATCAGGGAAACCGTTAAAGGCTTTTGATTTTTTTGCTCAACAAACGTCAGCTGTGCTGCGCCCCAGGCACCGAGTAATAAAACTGCCGAAGGAATAGCCCAGAACAGGCGTCTATTCAGAATTTCAACCAGTGCACAGGCCAGAATGATCACCACGAAAGACACCCCGAACACCCCGAATAAAGGCGCATAAGCATCCAAGTAGCGTTCGGTAAAGGCATAGCCAGCAAATAGCCACGGGAAACCGGTAAAGACCCAAGTCTTGGACCATTCAAACAGCACCCAGAGCGGGGCAAAGGTTAAAGGGGTTTCTGGGAAAAAGCGGCGATAGACAAACGTTTGAACGGCACTAAACAGTCCCATCACCAGTGCCATAATCAGGATCATTACAACGCTGAGAAATGCGCTGGTATCGCCATAGACATGAATCGAGGTATACAGCCAGAATGCGCCGACAAACCACAAGCCGATCCCATAAGCCCAGCCAATGCCAAAGGCCTGTTTTGCGCTACGTCCGCGCAGGCAAGCATAGAGCAGTGCTGGAGACAGAATCGCCAGCCACCAGTAATGATAAGGGGCTAGTGCTAAACTAAAGATGGCACCTGCAAATAAGGCAATTAAAACAGGATAGATTAGCGGCAAAGGTTTTTGCTGTTGAGACGAACTCAACAGCTTATCGAAATACGCTCTCATTGGCGCACGGCTCGAATTAGATGAATAGAGCGTGAATCCGCCTCAAGAATGGTAAATTGCCAGTTTTCCAGTTCAATGGTTTGACCTTCAAGGTCACTCACCAGACCAATTTCCTGTAATAACAAGCCGCCCATGGTTTCCACTTCATCATCAGGGAAAGTCGCATCCAGCATATTATTGAAATACTCAATCGGAGTCAGGGCTTGGACTACCCAGGTATTGGCGGTAGTCGGGTCGTTATCCGGAACAATGTAGTATGCTTCTTCGTCAGCATTGTCATGTTCATCTTCAATTTCACCGACAATTTCTTCCAGAATATCTTCCAGTGTCACCAGACCCGAAGTCGTACCGTATTCATCAATCACCACCGCAATATGCGTCTGGGTATTCTTTAACATGCGCAGCACCTGATCGGAGCGGGCACTTTCCGGAACAAATAAAGGCTGACGCATAAGCGCGCGAATATCGACTTTGGCCGTCGGTTCAGTTAGAAAAGGCAATAAATCCTTGGCCAATAGAATGCCGACTACATTGTCGGTCTGATCGGATGAAAATACCGGAAAACGTGAATGCGCAGACTCGACCAGCACATGCAGGATATCCAGCAGTTGGTCATCTTCCTGTAAGCTGATCATGGACGTGCGAGGCGTCATGACTTCACGAATTTTGGTTGCCGGGAGGTCAAGAACGCCCTCAAGCATGGCAACAGTATCGGGTTCTAAAAATCGACGTGAATCTTGTACTAATTTTAGCAGTTCGTCGCGAGTTTCGGGTGCAGTTCCCAGCCATTTGCGTAAGCCGCGCATACCCCACGACGGGCCTGATTCCTCGTGCATGATTTTTCCTGAAGACTCTTAATATCTAAAAAAACGTGGTTTTATCATACCGCAGAAAATACGCTTGTCTATTGTAAATATGATGCGCAGTCTTGATCGCGTGAGTCAGCGCTGATTTTAAAACTGGCCATGTATGCAAAGCAGCAATGTAATCGCAGCTTTATGCTAAAATATGGCAGTCTTTCCATCCTGAGTCTATCGATGTCCCCAACTGAAATTATTCCAAGTCTGCAATTGAATACCCGAGGTTTGCGTTGTCCTGAGCCAGTGATGATGTTGCATCAGGCGATCCGTAAATCCAAGGCAGGTGATGTGGTTGAGGTGTTTGCCACGGATAATTCAACGTCGTGGGATATTCCAAAATTCTGTATGCATTTGGGGCATGAGTTGCTATTGCAGGAAGAACGTCTGGATGAAAATGGCAATAAAGAATTTCATTATTTAGTGAAGAAAGGCGGCTAAAGAGATAAACGACAGATGAGCTCAATGATCTGTCCCTATTTAGGAAATAAAACTCCACAAATCTGTGAAATTAAATAGATGAATGGGCAAGAACTGAAATTTTAAATATTTATCCACAAATAAACCCGCTTAAAAGCGGGTTTATTTTTTATCTGATAATCAGATTAAATGTTCGGATATGAACAGCACTGCTGCGCAAGAACTATCCAAATTACATGTTAGGGTAATTCGGACCACCACCACCTTCCGGTGTCACCCAGGTGATGTTCTGGGACGGATCCTTGATGTCACAGGTCTTGCAGTGTACACAGTTGGCTGCATTGATCTGGAAACGCTTGGAACCGTCATTATTTTCCATGATCTCATAAACACCCGCCGGGCAGTAACGCTGCGCAGGCTCGTCCCATTTCGGTAGATTTACTTCTACCGGAATTGAAGCATCGGTCAGTTTCAAATGTGCTGGCTGGTTCTCTTCATGCACGGTATTCGATACAAACACCGAAGACAGACGGTCAAAGGTCAGCTTGCCATCCGGTTTCGGATAGTTTGGCTTGAAGCTTTCAGCCGCCTGGGTTTTCAACGCAGCATGATCCTGAACCAGATCATGCAGGGTGAACGGAACTTTAAACACGTTCTGATCGATAAAGTTGAATGCACCACCGATCCATTGACCGAACTTGTGCATTGCAGGACCGAAGTTACGCGAGTTGTATAACTCTTCTTTCAGCCAGCTGTTGTTGAACTTGTCGGTATACGCGGTCAATTCTTTAACAAAGAAATCTTCGCCCTCTACAACACGTGCCACCGCCAGATCACCGCCTTTTTCTACACCCGCAGCAATGGCTTCAAATACCGCTTCACCGCAAAGCATGCCGGATTTCATTGCCGTATGAGAACCCTTAATCTTGGCAAAGTTCAGGAAACCGGCATCATCACCAATCAATGAGCCACCCGGGAAGGTGAATTTTGGTAGC